>UQRL01000009.1 GCA_900543555.1 uncultured Oscillospiraceae bacterium
CAAACTTTTTGGCGAAAACTCTTTCCCCGAGGCAGATAGATTCGTAAATGTAGGACCAGTGTCTAACGAGCCAGAATTTGAAAATTTCTTCAATATTTGTAATCGTTGCTTCGTTGAGTCAATCGAAAAATACGGCAAATCATTGGGGAAAAAGAAATATTTCTGGAATGAAATCAAGTCAACATATCCGGCTTTGTTTGACGTACTACATCGAATAAAGGTTTATCGCCATTCTAGCGACCACCTAGAACTAAACCCCGATGTCGCTAAGAAGTATAAAGAATTTTGGAACGAGGATACAGCTGGCGTTACCGACTTTGAAGAACAACGGTTTGTGATTCAACAAAAACTATTAGAAGCCTTTTTGTCCGTAATTCAAACAGAAATAGATTCTATATCCTAAACAATACTCCGCCCAAAGTATACTTTGGGCGGAGTATTGTCAATTTTACATTGAATCTATTATTTAGTACCTGCTAAATCATTTGAAAATGCTTTAGCGCATCCATAATTGCAGCTTCCTTTTCCAGCGGGCACTGCGGCACTTTGGCATCTTCCTTCTTCGATAGATTATAGTTCTGGCCAATATCCAGACCGCACTTTCGCTTGATCTGTGAGATATACAGGCTGGACACCTTCAGGCCGTACTTTTCCAGCACATACGCCTTAATCTGTTCATAAGTCGCACCCTTCTGGAACCCGGACATATCCATATCTTCCAGAGAGAACTCTACTCGAACCTTCTTTGAGTCGATTTCTCCCTTGGAAAGCAAGACAACCGTCTCCACATGAGCCGTTCCCGGGAACATATCCACTGGCATGGCCTCCACCGGAGGATAGCCCAGCTCCGCGAACAGTTTCAAATCCCGGGCCAGGGTTGCCGGGTCGCAGGAGACATACACAATGCGCTTGGGCCCAAACTCCGCCACCGTGCGCACCAAGTCCGGAGAGCATCCCTTCCTAGGCGGGTCTAGCACAATGACGTCGGGCCGCTCTCCCCGCTCCGCCAGCATCCGGGCTGCCTCTCCCGCGTCCCCACAGAAAAATTCCGCGTTTTCAATGCCGTTGAGCCGGGCATTCTCCCGGGCGTTCTCCACTGCCTGGGGAACAATCTCCACCCCCAGAAGGCGCCGGGCCATCCCGGCCATGGAAAGCCCGATGGTTCCCGCGCCGCAGTACAGGTCTAATAGCAGTTCTTGACCGGTCAGCCCGGCGTACCTTGCCGCCACTTCGTAAAGCCGCTCCGCCTGGGTGCGGTTGACCTGGTAAAAGGAGAGGGGAGAGAGTTTGAACCGCAGGCCGCACAGTGTGTCCTCAATGGTGTCCATGCCATAGATGGTCCGGCATTTTTGCCCTAAGGCCACATTGGTCCTCTCCCGGTTGGAATTGATGACCACGCTGGCAAGCCCCGGCACTGCCTGTTTCAGGGCCTGTACCAGCTCTGTTTCGTGGTGCAGCCCATTGCCGTTGACCACCACACAGGCCAAAATCTGGCCGGTCATTTCCCCTTTGCGCAGGTACAGCCGGCGCATCCTTCCGGAATGCGTTGCCTCGTCGTACACAGGATCTCCGTAAGCGGCCGCCCATTGCCGGAAGGCCGCCATCGCTCGGTTGAACTCCTCCGGCTGCAGGCGGCACTCTTCACAGTCCACAATGCGGTGGGAGTTCACAGCGTAAAAGCCCATGGAAAGGCTCCCGTCTTTCTTTGTGCCTAAGGGCAGCAGGGCCTTGTTTCGGTAGCCATCCCGAGAGTCCGCTCCCAAGATGGGGCGCACAGGAAGGCTGCGGAAGCCCCCTATCCGGGTCAGGGCATCTTGAACCCGGGCCGCCTTAATCCCAAGTTCGGCCTCATAAGTGATGTGCCGGTAGCAGCATCCTCCGCACTGCGCAAAGCAGGGGCAGTCCGGTTCCATGCGGTCCGCAGAGGGGGAGACCAGCTCTTCCAGCCGCCCGTAGGCGTAGTTTTTCGCGGCCTTGACAACGCGCACCCGCGCCACGTCCCCTGGCGCAGTTAAGGGCGTAAAAACTGCCATCCCCTGATAGTGCCCCACTCCGGCGCCCTGGGCGGTCATCCCAGTGATCTCTATTTCTACGATCTCATTTTTTTGAACCAGTGCCATTGGCCATTCCCCCCGTCATTCACTGTCCATGATTGTAGCACACACGCTCTAAAAACTCAAGCAGAATGCGGGTTTGCGGGTTTTTCGTTGTGCTGATTTTACAAAAAGGGGGGGAGGGGATAGGGCGGATTAGCAAAAAAAGAGATTCTCCGTGAAACCGTTGACAAGATGCCTCTGAAATATTATAATTGTACCGTAATCAAGAGTACAAGTCTAGCGGCAGAAAGCCGCACTTTTCAATACAACTCCTCCCCAAAAGAAGGAAAAGGACCGGTTTACCGGTCCTTTTCCTTTTGCCTTCTTTTTTGTGAAACAGAGTGAGAATGTTTCTTGATTTAACGGCTTGCCAGTCAACGGGTCCCCGCAAACTGCCAGGGTTTTAATTGCCCTTTGCCGCGCGGTAGATGTTCTGGATGTCCTCCCTGTGGAGAACCTTGAACAGGCCGATGGTGCGTCCGCCAAAACAGCACTTCTCCGCCAGGGTTTGGATCTGCTCCTCTGTCAGGTCGTACCCCAGCTCGTGAATGCTCACCGGCATCCCGATGGAGCGGTAGAAATCCTCCATGGCCTCAATTCCCTGAAGAGCGGTGGCCTTGGCGTCCCCGCTGCAGGGAATGCCGAAAATATGGTGGGCAAACTGGGCAAAGCGCTCCGGCTTCTCCTCATAGACATACCGGGCCCAGCTGCCCCACACAGCGGCAAGCCCTGCGCCGTGGGCCACATCAAACATGCCGCCCAGTTCGTGTTCCAGCTGGTGGCAGGCCCAATCTCCCTTGGGGCCGCCGCAATTCATCAGGCCGTTGTGCGCCAGAGAACTGGCCCACATAATTTCTGCCCGCGCTTTGTAATTGTCCGGCTCCCGCAGGGCAATGGGGGCGTTTTTCATCACCGTGCGGATCAGGGCCTCTGCCATGCTGTCGGTGAGGGCCAGGGTGTCCTCCTGGACAAAATACCGTTCCATCACATGCATCATGATGTCCGCTGCCCCGCAGGCGGTCTGGTAAGAGGGGAGAGTGTAGGTCAGCTCCGGGTTCATCACCGCAAAGCGGCAGCGGCACAGGTCGGAATTGTATCCTCTCTTAATGCTCCCCTCGTCCTTGGTGATGACGCTGGAGTCGCTCATCTCGCTGCCCGCCGCGGCAATGGTCAGCACAGCGCCGATAGGGGCGCAGCCCTTGGCGGTGTTCTTGTGGTCGTAGAGGTCCCATACGTCAAAGCTGTTGGCAAGCCCATAGCCGATGGCCTTGGCGGAGTCGATCACGCTGCCGCCGCCCACAGGCAGCAAAAAGTCCACTCCCTCTTTCCGGCAGAGCTCGATGCCCTCATACACCAGAGAGAGCCGGGGGTTGGGCTTCACTCCGCCCAGGGATACATAGGGGATTCCCGCCGCATCCAGTGAGGCATACACCCGGTCCAGCAGACCGCTTTTCTTGGCGCTCTGCCCGCCGAAGTGAACCAGCACTTTGGTGGCCCCCTGTTCCTTGCAGAGCTGTCCTACCTGGACCTCTGCGTCCTTGCCGAAGACAACCTTAGTGGGTGCTTGGAATGTAAAGCTGTTCATAGGATACTACCAACCTTTCTCAATGTTCTTTTCCCTATATAGTAGGCTGTAAAATGCTTTTGCCAGTTTGGAAAAAGGAAATCCGCTGTCATGGAAACGGGTTAGCTCACCACATTTTGCGGGCGTCCTTCCTGGTAGCGGCGCAGGTTTTCCGCCACGATCCGGATGAGGCGCTCTCTGGCCTCTTTCGCCGCCCAGGCGACGTGGGGCGTGATGACGCAATTTTGAGCAGAGAGCAAGGGGTTTCCCGGCTCTGGGGGCTCTTGGGTGAGTACGTCCAGGCCCGCCCCAGCCAGCCGCCCTTGGTCCAATGCTTCTGCCAGAGCAAGCTCATCCACCAGGGCGCCCCGGGCTGTGTTGATGAGGAACGCCGTGGGCTTCATCAAGGCGAGCAGCTTCCTGCCCACCAGGCCCCGGGTTTCCTCTGTCAGCGGGCAGTGCAGGGAGACCGCGTCGCTCTCCTGGAACAGGGTCTCCAGGCCCACCCAGCGGCAGCCTGCCGGGGCCTGCTTTTCCCTGCGGCTGAAAAGGAGCACCTCCATTCCAAGGGCCAGCCCCAGCGCTGCCATGCGCTGTCCTGTGCTGCCATATCCCACAATGCCCAGGCGCTTTCCGGCCAGCGCTACTGGGGAAAGGGAAAGGTGGCTCTCCTCCACCGCTTGGGCCCAGTGCCCGTCCCGCACCATGCCAGCGGAGCGCTGGACCTTGTTGCACAGGCACAGCAGCAGGGAGAGGGCGTGCTGAGCCACTGCCTCTTCGCAGTAGTGGGGAACATTGCACACAGTAATCCCCCGCTCCCGGGCCGCCTTCACGTCGATGGTGTTGTACCCCGTGGCCAGGGTGCCCACATAGCGCAGCTTTGGCAGCCTGGAGAATTCCTCCCGCCCCAACGAGAGGCGGTTGAGAATAACCGCCTGAGCGTCCTCCAGCCGTTGAACCGCCAATTTCTGGGGCGTTTGGCCATACACTGTCAGATCTCCCAAACGCTCCAAGGGCTCCCAGGAAAGATCCCCGGGATTGGTGGTGCCTCCGTCCAGAACCACAATGTTCATGGGCGTTCCCTCCTTCCTGTTTTGATTATACATCGCCCGGCCCTCCTTTGCAACCGGCGGCAGGGCAGGAGAGAGATCCTTGCTTGCCTTGCACGGCCATGCTACAATAGCAGTACCGGAAAAAGCGGGAGGCGATGCGGATGGAATATGGGATTACAGCGGCGGCCACATTGGCCAGCGCCTTGCTGGGCGTAGCTTTTTCCTTGGGGGCGGTGCGGCGGGAACAGGGGCCGGCCCGGTCCAGCGCCCTGTATATGCTGGCCCGAAGCCTGGGGCTGACCGCTTTGGCAGCCATCCCTGTTTGGTGCCATTCCGTGGGGATTTTGGCGGCGGCCACAGGGGCCATGCTGTTGGTGCAGGCGGTGGATGGCTTGGTGGGAATTTATCTGAAAAAGCTCTTCAGAGCGGCCGGTCCCTTTTTGATGGCTTCGATCCACGGAGCGTGTCTGGCGCTGCTGTGCCTTCCCCATAGGTGAGAGGCTTTCCCCGGGGGGTTGATTCTGTCCGCGGTTTGTGGCATAATGCAAGATGGAAATTTTTTGGAAAGACTTGAGGTGGGACTTTTGGAAAGCAAGGTAAGGAAACATCCCAAGGGGCTGGTTCGCCGGTTCCTTCCCTATTTCAAAAAGTACAAGGCTGTTTTGTTCTTTGACCTGTTCTGTGCGGCGCTGACCACGGTGTGCGAGCTGGTGCTGCCCATGCTGGTGCGGTATGTGACCAACGCGGGTATCAACGACCTGGCCTCCCTGACGGTGGGGGTCGTTCTCAAAATCGGCGCCCTGTACCTGTTCCTGCGCCTGGTGGATGCAGCGGCCAATTTCTTTATGGCCTCGATTGGCCACATCATGGGCACGAAGATCGAGACCGATATGCGCACCGCCATGTTCGACCACCTGCAGAAGCTCTCTTTCAACTACTTTGACAACACCAAGGTGGGCCAGATTATGACGCGCATCACCACCGACCTGTTCGATGTGACGGAATTTGCCCATCACTGCCCGGAGGAATTTTTCATCGCGGGCATCAAAATCATTGGCTCCTTCATCATTCTGTGCGGGGTCAATGTGTGGCTCACCCTCATCATGTTCACCATCGTGCCCTTCATCATCATCGCGGCCATCTACTTCAACCGGAAGATGAAGGAGCAGTTCCGCCGCCAGCGCGTCCAGCTGGGCGAGATCAACGCTCAGGTGGAGGACAGCCTGTTGGGCGTGCGGGTGGTCAAGTCCTTTGCCAATGAAGAGCTGGAGAAGGAGAAGTTCGAAAAGGGCAACCAGATCTTTTACAACGTCAAGCGCCACCGGTATTTCTACATGGGTGGGTTTGAGGCTTCCAACCGGCTGTTCGACGGCTTGATGAACCTGCTGGTGCTGGTGGCCGGCGCCCTGTTTATGATCAATGGGCAGATCCAGCCCGCAGACCTGGTGGCCTACATGCTCTATGTGGGCACGCTGATCACCTCCATCCGCCGGCTGGTGCAGTTTGCGGAGCAGTTCCAGCAGGGCATGACCGGTGTGGAACGCTTCTTCCAGGTGATGGACGCGGACGTGGAAATCTTTGATGAGCCCGGCGCCAAGCCCCTGGAAATCAAAAAAGGCGGTGTGACCTTTGAAAACGTCAGCTTTTCCTATGCGGATGACGGCAAACAGGTGCTTTCCCACATCAATTTGGATGTGAAGGCCGGGGAGAACGTGGCCTTGGTGGGCCCTTCCGGCGGCGGGAAGACCACCCTGTGCAACTTGATCCCCCGCTTTTATGATGTGGATGAGGGCCGTATCCTCATTGATGGGCAGAATATCCACGATGTGACCTTGAAGTCCCTGCGGGATCAAATCGGGTTTGTCCAGCAGGATGTATACCTGTTCTCCGGCACCGTGTTTGAGAACATCCAATACGGCAAGCCCGGCGCCAGCCGGGAAGAGGTGATCCAGGCTGCCAAGCAGGCCGGCGCCCATGATTTTATCCAAGAGCTCTCCGAAGGGTACGATACCTTTGTGGGCGAACGGGGCGTCAAGCTTTCCGGCGGGCAGAAGCAGCGCATCAGCATTGCCCGGGCCTTTTTGAAGAATCCTCCCATTTTGATTTTGGATGAGGCCACCTCTGCCCTGGATAATGAAAGCGAGAAGCTGGTGCAGGCCTCTCTGGAAAAACTGGCCAAAGGGCGCACCACGTTCACCATTGCCCACCGGCTGACCACCATTAAAAATGCCACGGTTATCCTGGTGCTCACCCATAACGGCATTGAGGAAAAGGGCACGCATCAGGAGCTGATGGCAAAGAAGGGCATCTATTACCACCTGTACAGCAGCTACGCTGACGACAACACCCTGCCGGACCAGGCAAAGGCCTGAGCGCCCCCAGGAAAGGATGGGAAGGAAGAACCATGAACCAAGAGCAGTTTTATAACAGCGTACGGGGCAAGACCGTGACCTTCTGCGGCATCGGCCGCAGCCACATGCCCCTGATGGAGAAGTTCCAGCAGGCAGGGGCCCTTGTCTCCGCCCGGGATAAGCGTTCCCTCGCTGAACTGGGGGAAAACGGGAAGGCGTTACAGGCTTTGGGAGTAACGCTCATTCTGGGGGAAGACTATTTACAGAATCTTAACGAGGATATCATTTTCCGCACACCCGGCATGCGCTATCATCTCCCAGAGCTGGAGGCTGCCCGGGCCCGGGGCGCCGCTGTCACCAGCGAGATGGAGGTCTTCTTTCAGCTCTGCCCCTGCAAAATCTACGCCGTCACTGGCAGCGATGGGAAGACCACCACCACCTCGATTATCGCGGAGCTGTTGAAGGCCCAGGGGAAAAACGTCCACCTGGGTGGAAACATCGGCAAGCCCCTGCTGCCGGAGATCGGGTCCATCCAGCCGGAGGACTGCGCTGTGGTGGAGCTCTCCAGCTTCCAGCTGATCTCCATGCGGGAGAGCCCTGACGTGGCGGTGGTGACCAACCTGTCCCCCAACCATTTGGACGTCCACAAGGACATGCAGGAGTATATCGACGCCAAGAAGAACATCCTGCTGCATCAGAATGCCTTTTCCCGCACAGTGCTGAACGCCGGCAATGCGGTCACCGCCTCCTTCGCACCAGAGGTGCGGGGGGACTGCTGGATGTTCCGCCGGGGCGGGCCGGTGGACCGGGGCGTCTGGTGCGATGGAGAGAATATCTACGTCCACAAGGAGAAGCTGATGCCCATTTCCCAGATCAAGATTCCGGGCTGGCACAACGTGGAAAACTACATGGCGGCCATCGCCGCCGTGTGGGGGGATGTAGAGCCGGAGACCATCCGGCAGGTGGCTGCAACTTTCAACGGGGTGGAACACCGGGCGGAGTTTGTCCGGGAGCTTCACGGCGTGAAGTATTACAACGACTCCATTGCCACTAGCCCCACCCGGGTCATGTCGGGCACCCTGTCCCTGTTCCCCCAGAAGATCCTGATGATCGCCGGGGGATATGACAAGCACATCCCCTTCGAGCCCCTGGGCCCGGTGGTGTGCGGCAAGGTGAAGACTCTGATCCTTATGGGTGCCACGGCCCAGAAGATCGAGGACGCCGTGAAAGCGGCGGAAAATTACAAAGAGGGCGCCCCGGAGATTCTGCGGGTGGAAAATATGGAGCAGGCTGTGGCCGCCGCTGCTGCTCACGCCCAGCCGGGGGATATCGTCTCCCTGTCCCCGGCTTCCGCTGCCTTTGACTTGTACCCTAACTTTGAGGTGCGCGGGAGACATTACAAGGAATTGGTAAATGGTTTGCAGTGAAATGCGGGGCACGGCCCCGGGAAAGAATGAGTGTGTGTATGGAGAGAAGAGGAAATTTTAACAACAGCAGAGGTAGGAACGGAAACGGCCGGGGCCGCGGCAATGGCTATGGCAAGCGCACTTTTGCGCCCCCGGAGAAATACGAGCTGCCCAGCGCCGCCAGCAGCTGGGAGGAAAAGCTGATCGTCGCGGCCCTGAAGCGCTGCGGCGGAGACGGGGTGCCCTCCCGCTCCCTCCAGAGGGAGGCGGGCCTCAGCGACAAGAACGCTTTTTATGATGCCCTCCATTCCCTGAAGGACAAGGGCGAAATCACCGTGGATAAGGACCACTGGGTCAAGCTGATCCCCCGGGGCGGGGACATTGAGGCCCAGATCGTCTCCCTGTCAGAGCGCTTTGGCTTTGCCCGTCCCAAGCTGGGCGGGGAGGATATCTTTGTCCCTGGCAGCGCTTTGAAGGGCGCCTTCGTGGGGGACACCGTCATCCTCACGGACCTGCAAAAGCGGGACAAGGGTCCCAGCGGCCGGGTCAAGCGCATTGTGGCCCGGTCCGAAGAGCCTATGACCGGCACTGTCCACATGGACGAGGAGGGCAAGCGAGTCACCCCCGACGGCTCTCTCCGGTATGACCTGAGCATTGCAGGAAGCCTTAACGGCGCCAAGGACAAGGATAAAGTCCTCATCAAGCCCCTGCAGGACAGCCGGGGGGATTGGACCCAGGCGGAGATCCTCTCCGTGTTCGGCACAGGGGAGAGGGCCCGGGTCTGCGCCGACGCCATCATCGTCCGCTGCGGCATCCCCACGGAGTTCCCCCCGGAGGTGATGGCCCAGGCGGAGGAGATCTCCAAAATGACTGTCACTCAGGAGGACATCAACCAGCGGCTGGACCTGCGGGACGAGCCTATCTTCACCATCGACAGTGCCGACGCCAAGGACCTGGACGACGCCATCTCCGTCCACAAAACGGTGGACGGCTACACCCTGGGGGTGCACATCGCTGATGTATCCCACTATGTCAAGGCTGGCACCCCCATCGACCAAGAGGCCTTCCGCCGGGGCACCTCGGTCTATTTCGCAGACCGGGTCATTCCCATGCTGCCAGAGGCCCTTTCCAACGGGGTGTGCTCCCTGAACGCAGGCACGGAGAAGCTGACCTTCTCCGCCCTGATGGACTTTGACAACGAGGGAAACATGCTGGATTACCGCTTTGAAAAGGCGGTCATCAATTCCAAAGTGCGTGGTGTCTACGCCGAGGTGAACACCATCCTGGACGGCACCGCCACCCAGGAGATTCTGGACAAGTACGCCCCGGTCATGGACAGCCTGATGGCGGCCAACGAGCTGTACCATGTCTTCCAAGAGGCCGCCCGCCGCCGGGGCAACATGGACCTTTCCAGTGACGAGACCAAGTTCGTCCTGGATGAGAACGGTGTGTGCGTTCAGCTGCTGCCCCGCACCACCGGCGAGGCCGAGCAGCTCATCGAGCAGATGATGATTGCCGCCAACATTGCCGCTGCGAAGGCTGCCCTGAAAGCGGAGATCCCCTTCCTGTACCGGGTCCATGAGCGGCCCCAGCCTGACCGCGTGGATGAGCTGGCCGAGCTGCTGGAACGCCTGGGCATCCCCTGCCGGGAGCTGCGCAAGGGAAAGCCCTCCACCAAGGACTTTGCCGCTATTCTGGACCGGGTGAAGGACACGCCGCGGGCCTCTCTGGTGAATCAGCGGGTGCTGCGCACCATGGAGAAAGCCCACTATGCTGACCGGGAGATTGGCCACTTTGGCCTGGCGCTGGGAGAGTACAGCCACTTCACCTCGCCCATCCGCCGCTATCCCGACACCTCCATCCACCGGATCTTGAGCGACCTGGTGGCGGGGGCGGACCAGACCACTCTGAAGAAACGCTATGGGGAGTTTGCCACGCTGTCCGCTGCCGAATCCTCCAAGACAGAGGTGCGGGCCGTCACTGGCGAGCGTTCCGCCGAGGACTGCTATATCGCCGAGTATATGAAGGCCCATCTGGGAGAGCGCCACATGGGCATCATCAGCGGCGTGACGCCCAAGGGCATCTTTGTCAAGCTGGAGAACAATGCGGAGGGCTTTGTCAGCCTCAACGACTTTGAAAACTGTGAATTTGAATACGATGGAGAAGTCTCCCATCGGGATCTGCGCTCTGGCCGGGTTCTGATGATGGGTGAGGAGATCGGTATTATTGTAGCCGCCGCCGATGTGGCAACAGGCCGTGTGGACTTTATGCCCCAAGAACCCTGAGTGGAATCCGTCATAAAGAAAAATGCCCCCTCATAGGTATCACTATACCGGACAAACAGGGGGCGTATTTCCATGAAGGACTTTTTGCTTTCGGCAGTGCTGGGGTTTGCGGCCCTGGCGCTTGTCAACCTGTGCGGGGACTATACAGGGGTTCTGGTGCCCCTCAACCGTTTGAGCATAGGGGCGGCAGGGCTGCTGGGTGTTCCTGGGGTCACGCTGCTGGTGCTGTTGAACGCCCTGCTGTGAAGGGCGGGTTTGGCCGATGGAAAAAGAGAGGATGTTTCAAATGCTGCTCATTCATGCCAACTATCTGGATGAAGATTTCCAGCTCGTTCAAGGGGATATTGAGATTCAGGAGGGGAGAATCCTGCGGGTGGGTAAGGACCTGCCCAGAAGGGAAGAGGACCTGGCGGTGGACTGCGAGGGGAGCTACACCATCGTGCCCGGCTTTGTGGATGTGCACATCCACGGCTGCGGCGGCGCGGACACCTGCGATGGCACCCGGGAAGCCCTGGAGGCCATGGCCCGCTTCCTGCTGCAGCGGGGCGTCACCTCTTTCTGTCCCACCACCATGACCACGGGGCGGGAGACCATCGAGAGGGCCCTGCTGGCCGCGAAGGATATGATGGACCACCCTATGGAGGACGGCGCCCGGGTGGTGGGCGTGAACATGGAAGGCCCCTTTATCGCCAAGGAGAAAAAGGGCGCCCAAAAGGAGGAGGACATCCTTCCCCCGGACTTTGAGCTGTTCCGGCACTTCTATGACTTGAGCGGCGGTATCGTCCGGCTGGTGGATATCGCCCCCGAGCAGCCTGGCGGCTATGCGTTTGCGGAGAAGGCCAGCCAGTTGTGCACCGTGTCCATCGCCCACACCACCGCCGGTTATGAGCAAGCCAAGCGGGCCTTTGACAGCGGTGTCACCCACGCCACCCACCTGTTCAACGCGATGAATGGCTTAAGCCACCGGGCCCCCGGTGTGGTGGGCGCAGTGTTTGAGGACAGCCGGGTGAGAGGAGAGCTGATCTGCGACGGGTTCCACATTCACCCCGCTGTGCTGCGCACCGCCTTCCGGGTGCTGGGAGACCGGGCCCTGGTGGTCAGTGACTCTATGCGGGCCAACGGCATGCCGGAAGGGGAGCCCTTTGACCTGGGAGGCCAGATGGTTACCGTCCATGAGGGAAAAGCTACCCTGGCCGACGGCACCCTGGCCGGGTCTGTTTCCAACCTGCATCAGGAAGTAAAAAACCTGGTTTCCTTCGGCATCCCCTTTGCCCAAGCGGTGAAGGCTGCCACACTGATCCCTGCCCGGGCCATTGGCATGGAAGAGGAAATCGGCAGCATTGTCCCCGGAAAACGGGCTGACCTGGTTGTGCTAGATGAGCATTTGAACATTGCCGCCGTGTATCATTGAGGCATTGGCGCAAATCCTAAGGGAAAGGGGGTGAGGCCGTATGGTGCTGTGTTTTTCCGCCACAGGAAACAGCCGCCTTGCGGCGCAGGTTTTGGCGGGAAAGCTGGGGGATGAGCTGGTCTCGCTGAACGAGGTCTTTAAAGCGCGGAAAGAATGGGTGTTCCGGTCGGAAGCGCCGTATGTGCTGGTAGCTCCCATCTATGCCTGGCGGCTGCCAAAGCAAGTGGAAGCCTTTCTCAAGCGCGCCCGTCTCCTGGGGAACCGGCAGATCTATGTGCTCGCCACCATGGGCCAGTCCTCCGGGGCCGCGTGGGAATACTGCAAGGCCGCCGTTGAGGGAAACGGCATGGCCTTTATGGGGTTCCAAGGCATTGTCATGCCGGACAACTATATGGTGTCCTACCCCATGCCAAGCAGGGAAGAGGCGGCCTCTATCATCAAATCCGCCCTTCCTGTTCTGGCGCAGGCCGCGGCAGCCATTCAGAAGGGGGAGCCCCTTCCTAACAGGCAGCACAGCCCCGTGGGTCGTTTGTTATCCGGACCGGTAAACTGGAGCTTCAACCGTTTTATGGCCAACAGCCGCTCCTTTAGGGTGTCAGATGCCTGCGTTCAGTGCGGGAAGTGTGTCAGGGAATGCCCTGCCAACAACATTGCGCTGGAGCAGGGAGCCATCACCTTTGGGACCCGCTGTATGTTTTGCCTGGGATGTATCCACAAATGCCCGGTCCACGCTATCGACTATAAGGGAAGGGGGAGGAAAAACGGCTATTACACCTGCCCCTCCCTGGAGGAAGTCCTCCCATAGCCGGGAAGGGAATCTCCCACTGGCCTTCTCTCTTATCACAACACAAATGTCCCCCCTCCCGCTTGGGAGGGGGGACATTTGTGTTGCAGGTTCTTTGTGGCGGGGCTTACCGGGTGAAGTAAAGCATGTTGTTCAGCAGGCGGCTTTGGGGCCCGTAAAGCCAGTAGCCGTCCACATACAGGTTCACGGAGCCGCCGCCGTCAAAGTTTACTGCGTCTTGGCAGCCGAAGGCCAACATGATCTGCGCCAGGGTGGGAAGGTTGGTGTTGGCTTCCACCAGCACCATAGCCCCGTTCGAACGGATGCCCGCGCACACGCGCTGCGTGTTCCCAGAGGTGACGCCATAGCTGAAGCCCTCCTCCTCATAGGTGGAATAGCCGCCATAGATTTTTCCCCCCTTGACAATGCGGGGGCCGGCGCCAATGGAAATCTCCGGGTCAAAAGAGAGCTCGCTGCCAGAAGCGTCCACATACTGCCGGCTGGTCTCGATGGTCATGCCAACTTTGCAGGAATCAAAGAAGCTGCCTTCGTACTGCCGGCGGGCCCGCTGGCACAGCACATAGCCTCCTTCCGGGATTGTCACGTTTTCGGCGTAAGTGTACACTGCGGTGATCACGCCGTTTGCGTCCACCACCACAGCGTCCCGGGTGTAGAAATTCAGCGTGGTGCCCCAGTCCCGGGTCATAATCAAGCGTGTGGCGTCTGAGCTGCTGCTGGGCCATTTGTTCACGCCCACCTTTTCAAAGGAGGCCACTTCTGCGCCGGATTCATCCACCAGGGTGGCGGTGAAGAAGGTGGAGAAGCTCTCCACGGAAAAGTCGCCGGAGGGCGACATGACCAAGGCGGCTTTTTCCGGGGCATAGGTGTTATCCACCGTGAGCACCCGCCCATCACTGATCAATGTGCCCAGGGGGGTGTAGTCGTCCATGTTGAAGAACGCGCCGTTTACAGCAATCGTGGCCCCCGTGCGCTGGATGATGGACGAGGCGCTTTCCCGCCCATCCACCATGTTTTGCGCCATCGCCAGCCCGGCGTTGAAATCGTCCGGGAAAAAGACCAAGGCCCTCGTGGCCACGCCGTTGACGCGTTTTTGCACGATGATGTAGTCGCCATGCTTGCAGTTTTGCAGGAATTTGTAAACGATCGAGGCCGCCTCTGCCCGGGTGGCGCGCCCAGTGGGGCGGAACATGCGGGTGTCTGCGTCGCCGCTAATCACGCTGGCTTGTTGGCACAGGCGCACAGCCTCTGTTGCCCAAGAGGCAATTTGGCCCTGATCCCGGAAAGTCATTGCGCTGTTGATGTTGGGGAACTGCTTGCCCGTGCTCTCCGCCAGGTTTTTCACCATCACTGCCATCTCCTGGCGGGTAACCGCCCGCTCTGGCCGGAAGGTGTTGTCCTCATAGCCGTTGGCCACGCCGGTTTCCACTGCCCAGTTGATGTAACGGTTGCCCCAATAGGAGCTCTTCACATCGCTGAAAGAGCTGGAAAAGGTGTATTGCGACAAATCTGTGGCGGAAAGGGTTGCCTTTGCCAGCATGGTGACAAAGGCCGCGCGGGTCAGGGTGGCCTTGGGGGAGTAATTCCCGCCCCCCGTGCCGGACACGATGCCCTGGTCTGCCAGGGAATTCACGGCCTGGCTGTACCAAGCGTTCGAGGGCACATCATAAAATGAAGCGGCCTGCGCCCCCAAAGGCAGGCCCGCCGCAAAGAGCAGCACGCACAGCCACAGGGAAAGCGTTTTTTTCATTTTCTTTTTCATTTCCTCATTCTCCTCCTCGCTGCATGGAAAATTACTTTACATAATATACCATCTTTCCGTCAAAAAGTCCACCTTTTTTGGAAAATTAGAAAAGATCTCCTGCCTTCTGCGAATTTAATTGCAATTTTCCCTGCTTTCCTGTAATATAAAAGCAGCCATCCGTGTACCTTTGAAAGGGGCCCTGCCCCTGTGCGCGGAACAGCGAAAAACGTAGCTTGGAGGGAATTGTTATGATCTGTCCCAAATGCGGAAGGGTAATCCCCGATGGTACGCAGTGTCCCTGCGGCGCGCCACTGCTGTCGTCCAACCCGGCAGTAAACGTCATCAAGACACTGGGTTCCTCGCCTAAGTTCCTGGCGGTGGCCATCTTGTACTCTGTGGCGGCCCTCTTTTCTGCTGTGTCTGTCTTCAACACAGATGCACTTGCAAGCCCGCTCTATTATTACGCAGCCAATTACGGATTGAACTCTGATGCTTTCTACACGGTGATGGAAGCGGCGGAAGGGGGCGGCATTGCAGGCGCAGTGATTGGGCTGATCCCCGCTATTTTGATTGGGGTGTCTATTTGGCTGTTTTATGTCAGCTGCCGCAACGTGCAGACAGGCAATGTTTCCACAGCAGGGCTGACCATCTGCAAGGTGATTTCCTATATCGGCCTGGTAGGCGTGTGCCTGTTGATCCTGCTGCTGGTGGTCTGCTTCTTTCTCGTGCTTTTTGCGGTGGGGGGCAGCGGCGATCTCTACTCCAGCTATTATTCTTATGGCTATGGCGACGGCGTCGTGGCCGCGGTGATGGCTTTGCTTATCTTTGTCCTGCTGGTGGCTTTGGCAGTGCTTGCCCTATTGTTGGTCTATGAAATCTGCGTTATTAAGACCATCAACCGCATTAAGGCTTCCGCTCTGCACGGTGTGCCGGATAACCGCGTGCCCAGGTTTTTGACTGTCTTTATGATGATAATGGGCGTGCTCAACGGCTTGAGCGGCTTGGTGGCCTTGTTTACAGCGCCTCTGGGCGGCCTTGCCTCGTTGGCTGCTGCCGCGTGCATGGTCCTTATGTCACTGCTTCTGGGCGACTACCGCCGTCAGATGACCATGCTGCTGTATCCTCCGGTGCAGCCGGTTTATCCCCAGCCCCCCATGCCGCCTTATCCGCCCCAGCAGTAAGGCTGGAGCGAAAAGTTCCTCATGCGGAAGGAGGGGTTGCAATGCTTTGCCCCAAATGTGGCAGGATGCTGCCGGATGGAGTGCCCTGCCCCTGTGGCGCGCCTTTGCGTTCCACCAATCCGGCGGTCAACCTGATTAAAACCTTAGGCGTTTCTGCAAAGCTACTGGCAGCGGCTGTCCTGTATTCCGCAGTGGTGTTCCTGGGCCTGCTTTCGCTTTTAGGGGTGGGAGCGGTGACCAGCCCCCTGTATTACATTGGCGCAAGCGGCGCCATCACTCCCGAGGACTTTGAAGAGCTGGTGCGGGCTATGGACCAGGCCACAGGTCTTTCGGGAATTCTGTTCGCCGCCCCGGCAGCTTTGTCCGCGGCGGCGCTGTGGCTGTTTTACGCGGCCTGCCGCAACAGAAAGACAGGAAATGTCTCCACGGCGGGCCTCACCATTTTTCAGGTGATGGCCTATATCCAGTTGGCGGTTTATTGCTTGCTTGCCCTCCTTCTCCTGGTGTTGGGGATATTTTCCGTGGTTTCATCCGCTTCCATGCCGGAAATCCCCTATTATGTGAACGGGGAAAATTACGGCGCTGCACCACTGCAAATGGTGGTCGGCATGTTTGTGCTTTTGATCCTTATGATGGGCGGCTTTTGCGCCCTTTGGATCGCTTTTGCGGTCTGTGCCGTTAAGACGCTCAACCGCATCAAAGCAACCGCGGCCACCGGTGTTCCTGACAACCGTGTGCCAGGGCTGCTTACGGGGTTTATGATGGTGATTGCGGTATTCGGGATACTGTATGGCATGATGTTCTGCATGATGTTCCCTGTGCTGGGCCTGCAGATGCTGTGCTCCGCCGTTGCCATGATCCTTTTGTCCCGGCTTCTCAGCGAGTACCGCCGGAAGATGACCTTCCTGTGCTACCCGCCGGCTTTCCCGGTCTACCCTGTGGGGCCAGTGCTGCCCCGCCCACCGGTTCCGCCTCAATATCCCAGCGGCCCAAAGCCACGGTAAGGGGGAATTTGAAAAGTTTCCTAAGCCACCCTTCCCCAGAGGTTTTGCGGTTGCTGAAAAAGAAAAAGCAAGGGCCCTCCCGTTTATAGGGAGAGCCCTTGCTGCTTTCGTATCCTTGTAAACAATTTTATTGAATGACCCGCACTTTCACAATGGGCTCCAAAGCGCGCAGGGCGTCCACGGCGGCAGGGGAAAGGTCTCCAGATACATCCAAAATGGTGTAGGCGTATTCCCCTTTGGACTTGCTTTGCATGTTTTCAATGTTGATGCCCGCTTCCCCGCAGGTAGAGGCGAACAGAGCAATGGTATTGGGCACGTTTTTGTGGATGATGCAGATGCGCTTTGTGCCGGCTTCCCGCGCCATAGAGATAGAGGGCAGGTTTACCGAGTTGAGGATGTTGCCGTTCTCCAAATAGTCCTTGATCTGGTCCACGGCCATCACGGCGCAGTTGTCCTCGCTTTCCGGAGTGGAGGCGCCCAAGTGGGGAAGGGCCACAATGCCCTCTGTCCCCAGCATGCTGTCTGTGGGGAAGTCCGTGGCGTAGGCCGCCACCTTTCCTTTCTCCAGGGCTTCCAGTAGGGCGGGGGAATCCACCAAGGCCCCTCGCGCAAAGTTTAGAATGCGCACCCCGTCCTTCATTTTCTGAATGGAGTCCCCATTCACCATGCCCTTAGTGTCCTTGGTTTGGGGCAGATGCAGGGTGATGTAATCACACTTGGCATAAATTTCATCCAAAGAGAGGGAGCGGTGCACTGCGCTGGACAGATGCCAGGCGTGCTCCACCGAGAGATAGGGGTCATAGCCATAGACTTCCATGCCCAGCTGGCTGGCGGCGTTGGCTACCAGGATGCCAATGGCGCCCAGGCCCACCACGCCCAGGGCCTTGCCCTGGATTTCCGGCCCGGCGAACTGGCTCTTGCCCTTCTCAATCAGCTTTTCCACCTGGTCCCCTTGGCCTTTCAAGGTTTTTACCCAGTCCATGGCCGGGGCAATCCTCCGGGAGGTGAGCAGCAGGGCGCAGAGCACCAGTTCCTTCACCGCGTTGGCGTTGGCGCCCGGGGTGTTGAACACCACAATGCCCTTTTCCAGGCATTTGTCTACAGGGATGTTGTTCACACCGGCCCCCGCCCGGGCGATGGCCAGCAGGTTCTCGCCCAGCTCCATGTCGTGCATGGCAGCGGAACGCACCAAGATGCCGTCGGGATTCTCAATTTCCGGGGAAAAGGTGTAGGCCTCTCCCAGGCGTTTGGTGCCCACCGGGCTGATCTTGTTCAGGCATAATATCTTATACATGGGGGTTAGCTCCTTCCTCACTTGTTCTCCATTTCAAATTTCTTCATAAACTCTACCAGCTTTGCAACGCCCTCTTCCGGCATGGCGTTGTAGATGGAGGCCCGCATGCCGCCTACGCTGCGGTGGCCCTTCAAGTTGACAAAGCCCGCGTCCGTGCTCTCTTTAACGAACTTGGCGTCCAGGTCCTTGTCGCCGGTGACAAAGGTCACGTTCATAATGGAGCGGTCCGCCTTGCCGGCGCAGCCCTTAAACAGGGAAGAGCTGTCCAGAAAATCATAGAGAAGCTGGGCTTTGCGCACATTGCGCTCCTCCATTTTTTCCAGCCCGCCGATGTCGTTTTTGATCCATTCCAACACCAGCTTGCAGATGTAAATGGGCCAGCAGGGGGGCGTGTTGTACATGGAGTCGTTCTCCGCCATAGTCTTGTAGTTGAACATGGTGGGGGTGCACTCCATGGGCTCACCCAGCAGGTCTTCCCGCACAATCACAATGGTCAGGCCGGCAGGAGCCACGTTTTTCTGGGCGCCGGCATACAGCAGGCCAAATTTGCTCACATCAATGGGCTTGGAGAGAATGCAGGAGGAAATATCCGCCACCAGGGGCACGCTGCCGGTGTCGGGCAGCTGGTGCCACACCGTGCCGTAGATGGTGTTGTTCATGCAGATGTGGAAGTAATCCGCGTCAGGCCGGAACTCCTTGGGATCCAGCGCTGGAATGCGGGAGAAATTGTCCTCTTTGGAAGAGGCCACCGCCTTTACGTCCCCATAGCGGGCCGCTTCTTTATAGGCCTTGGTAGAGAACTGGCCGGAAAGCACATAATCCGCTTTGCCAGATTTCACCATCAGGTTCATGGGCACTGCCGCAAACTGGGAGGAGGCCCCGCCCTGCAGAAACAGCACCTTGTAGTTCTCAGGAATGCCCATCACTTCCCGCCAAAGGGCCTGGGCTTCCTGGTAGATATCCATAAACACCTTGGAGCGGTGGGACATCTCCATCACAGACTGCCCGCTGCCCTGATAATCCATCATTTCTGCGGCAGCCTTCTGCAGCACGGCCTCCGGCAGCATGGAAGGGCCTGCGGAGAAATTGTATACGCGAGACATACGCTTTACCTCCTCTGAATATCCTGGGCGTTTTACCCATGTAAATTGATAAAATATTTTCCCTATTATAACGGCTCTTTTCGGCAAATGCAAGGAAAAAAGTGATTTTTTTACAAAATCTTTTGTTTTGTCCGTCAGTGAAAAAATATTTTTGACAATGTCTCTGTATCAGAGACATTGTCCCTGTGGACGGTACCCTTAAGAAACGCTGTTGTATCCTCCCGCAGGTGGTTTCTTGGTTGAACTGCTGGATAGCTGGGGGGATTCGCAGACCCTTTTAAAGAAATCAAGGAGATTTCAACGAAAATGTTTGTGTTTGAAAGGGAATTATGGTATAATGATTTACAACGCAATCCGCGCAGCGGGGGTGGGGTGGAGTCCTTCCCCCCTCATATGTATGAGGCAGGGGTGTCCCCCAGCCCGCCTTTTGGGAAAAGGATGACGCACAGGAGGAAATTTTATGAAGGTAAAGGACATTGTGGAGATCCTGAAGTGCCAGGTGCTCAACGAGGCCAACATGGAGGAGGAGGTCAAAACCGCCTGCGGCAGCGACATGATGAGCGACGTGCTGGCTTTTGTAAAAGACCAGTCCGTGCTGCTTACCGGCCTGATGAACCCCCAGGTGGTGCGCACGGCCGAAATGATGGACATGCACTGCATCGTGTTCGTCCGGGGAAAGAAAATCGACCCCAATGTGGTGGCCCTGGCCCGGCAGAAAGAGATCACCGTGCTGGCATCCCCTTACAGGATGTTTACGGCCTGCGGGCTGTTGTATTCCAATGGGCTGCGGGGAGGTTGTGAAATTCGATGAGCATGCTGCATTTGACCTATCAGGTGCCTGGGGACGATTTCACCCGGGCGGGAGAGGCCTCTGGAGACGTGAAGCACAAGCTGAAGAAGCTCGGCTACGAGCCGGACGCGGTGCGCCGTGTGTCCATTGCCATGTATGAAGGGGAAATTAACATGGTCATCCACGCCAACGGGGGAGAGGCCGTTGTGGACATCGACCCAGACCGGGTGGACATTGTCCTGAAGGATACGGGCCCCGGCATTGCGGATGTGGAGCAGGCCATGCAGGCCGGCTGGTCCACCGCCCCGGACAACGTGCGGGCCCTGGGATTTGGCGCCGGTATGGGCCTGCCCAATATGAAAAAGTATTCCGATGAGATGAAAATAGACTCCGTTGTGGGAGAGGGCACTACGGTGACCATGACGGTGTTCCCGGGAAGAAAAGAGGAAGGAAGATAACGGGCGCCCTCTCCGCGTTTTCTTCTTAGGGAGGTACGCAACCGTGGCTGAATTCTACCATTCCGTCACACTGAACGAGGAAAAGTGTGTTGGCTGCACCAACTGCATCAAGCGCTGCCCCACCGAGGCCATCCGGGTTCGGGGGGGCAAAGCGGTCATCGCCAGCGAGCGCTGTATCGACTGCGGCGAGTGCATCCGCATTTGTCCCCATCACGCCAAGCGGGCCCGGCACGGCCACCTTTCCCAGCTCAGTGACTTTACTTATACCATCGCCCTGCCTGCGCCGTCCCTGTACGGGCAGTTTAACAATTTAGATGACATCGACTATGTGCTCACCGGCTTGAAGGAATTGGGCTTCGATGACGTGTTCGAGGTCTCCCGGGCTGCCGAGCTGGTCAGTGAGGCCACTCGGAAGCTGATGGATGCTGGCGCCTTGAAGCGGCCGGTCATCAGCTCAGCCTGCCCCGCCGTGGTGCGGCTGATCCGGGTGCGGTTTCCTGACTTGTGCGACCATGTGCTGCCCTTGAAATCCCCCATGGAGACGGCGGCGGCCCTGGCCAAACAGGAGGCCATGAAGAAGACCGGCCTGCCGGAAGAGCAGATCGGCTGCTTCTTTCTCACCCCCTGCCCCGCCAAGGTGACGGACATCGAGATGCCCCTGGGCATAGAGAAGTCCCAGGTGGATGGCGCCATCGCCATCAGTGAGGTCTTCCCGGTCCTCTCCCACAAGATGGACCATTTGGAGAAAGTGGAACCACTGGCCAACTCCGGCATCATCGGGGTAGGCTGGTCCACCAGCGGGGGAGAGGCAGCCGCACTTCTCAACGAAAAATATTTGGCTGCTGACGGCATTGAGAACGTCATCCGGGTCTTAGAGGAGATTGAGGACGAGCGCATTGGCGATCTGGACTTTATCGAGCTCAATGCCTGTTCCGGCGGCTGCGTGGGCGGGGTGCTTTGCGTGGAGAACCCCTATGTGGCCAAAGCCCGCATTCAGCGGCTGCGGAAATATCTTCCGGTCTCTCAAAACCACTTAAAGGGCGGGCCTGTGCCGGATCTGATGGAATGGCAAGAGGCCTTGGAGTTCTCCGATGTGCTCACCCTCTCCAACGACCTGAAAGAAGCCATGCAGATGATGGTGAAGATCGACCAGATCGAGCAGGAATTTCCCGGCCTGGATTGCGGCGCCTGCGGTGCCCCCACTTGCCGGGCGTTTGCTGAGGATGTTGTGCGGGGCATGTGCAAGGAGACCGAGTGCATCTTTGTCTACCGCAAGAGGATGAAGAATCTTGCCAGCACCCTTTCGGAACTGGAGGAGAGCATGGGGCGCTTTCCCCGGGAGGAGCCTGGCCCCACAGAGGAGGAATTGAAATGACCGCGAAGGAAATCGCCGCCGCCTGCGGCTGGAACCTGCTGGCCGGCGGGGAGGGCGAGGACAACCAAGCCGATGGCTGTTATGTAGGGGACCTGCTCAGCTGGGTGATGGCAAGAGCCCAGTCGGGCAATGTATGGATTACCGTCATGGGGAATGTGAATGCCATTGCGGTGGCAACCCTGACGGATGTGTGCTGCATTGTCCTGACGGAAAATGCGGCCCTGGACGCTGACGCGGCCAAAAAAGCGGAGATGCAGGGCATCCCCGTATACGGCTGTGCCGCCAACAGTTATGAGACGGCCATCCAGGTCCACCAGTTGCTGCAATGAAAGAGTATCATTACGATTTTCACATCCACTCGTGCCTTTCTCCCTGCGGCGACAGCGACATGACTCCCAACAATCTGGTGCAGATGGCACTGCTTTCCGGCTGTGATATCATAGCCTTGACGGACCACAATACCTGCCGCAACGTCCCCGCCGCCATGGAGGCGGGGGAGAGCGCCGGGCTGCTGGTCATTCCCGGCATGGAGCTGTGCACGTCCGAGGAGGCCCATGTGGTGTGCCTTTTCGAGACGCTGGAAGGCGCCCTGGCCTTCGACCGCTATGTGTATGAAAACATGCCCCATGTGAAAAACCGGCCGGAGATTTTTGGGCAGCAGCCCATTCTCAACGGGGAGGATGAACAGGTGGGAGAGGAGGAGAACCTGCTGCTTGTCTCTTCCTTCATCGGGGTGGACCAGGTGGTTTCCCTGACGGGGGAATATGGCGGGGTGGCCTTCCCGGCCCATGTGAACCGGGACTCCTACAGCGTCATCGCCTCCTTGGGAGCGATCCCCCCGGAGGCCGGGTTTACCGCTGCGGAAGTGACCCGGGACTGCGGCCTGGAAGCGTTTCAGGTCCTCCATCCGGAGCTTGCGGGCCTTTCAATTTTCCGCAGCTCAGACGCCCATTATCTGGAAAGCCTGGCAGGCGACCCGTGGAGCATTTCTCTGCCAGAGCGTTCCGCTTCAGCGGTGCTGAACGCGGTGCGCGGCTTTTATTGAAACCCAGGATATTGATATTCTGGTAATTATTTATGGAATGGGGAGATGTTTTCGACAATTATTTGTCAATGCAACAGCTTTAATTCTAAAATAGAATTATAATGCCCGCCGGTTTTGCTATAGTTTATTCGATGCTTTTCCGGCGGGCCTTTGTGTCCCGCCACAGGGCAACCATTAAAATCCTACAATATATTGGGAGGAAAAACCATGCAAAAGCGTATCAGTAATTTGCCGTTTCATGATACTCCCGAGCAGGCGCAAAAGCTCGATGCGGTCATCGAAAGCCTGAAGGACCAGCCCGGCGCTGTAATGCCCGCGCTGCATCAGGCCCAGGACATCTATGGCTATCTGCCCATCGAGGTCCAGGAGAAGATCGCCAAGGGCCTGGGTGTCTCTTTGGAAGAGGTCTACGGCGTTTCCACCTTCTATTCCCAGTTTGCCCTCACCCCCAAGGGCCGCAACCACATTTCGGTGTGCTTGGGAACAGCCTGCTATGTCAAAGGCGCTGACAAGGTGCTGGAGCGCATTACAGAAAAGCTGGGAATTCAGCCGGAAGAATGTACAGAGGACGGGGCCTTTTCCCTTACAGCCTGCCGGTGCATCGGCGCCTGCGGCCTGGCCCCTGTTATGACAGTGAACGATGAGGTGTACGGCCGCCTGGTCCCAGAGGATGTGGACAGCATTCTGGCCCAGTATATGGCGTAAACAGCCATGCGTGAGCTTTCTCTCAATGTGATGGACATTGCCCAGAATTCCATCTCTGCGGGGGCCTCTCTCATCACCCTTACGGTGGAGGAGGACCGCCTGGCAGATACGCTCTCCATCTCGGTGGAGGACAACGGGAAGGGCATGTCCCCTGAGACGGTTCAAAAGGTCATCGACCCCTTTTACACCACCCGCACTACCCGCAGCGTGGGATTGGGGGTTCCCCTCTTTAAAATGGAGGCGGAGATGACCGGAGGCAGCTTCCAAATTGATTCAACGCTGGGGAAGGGCACTGTCCTTACGGCGGTGTTTAAGCCCTCCAGTGTGGACATGATCCCGCTGGGGGATATCAACGGCACCGTGCAGCTGCTGATTTCCTGCAACCCCGGCTTGGACTTTATCTTCCACCGCACCCTTCGGGATGAAAAGGGAGAGCGGCGGGAGTTCACCTTGGAAACCACCGAGCTTCGCCAGGTTCTGGGGGAGGATGTTCCCCTGGATACCCCCGACGTGGTCCTGTGGATCAAGGACTACCTGAGCGAGCAGACCGCAGAGCTTTTAGAGCCCGGCTCCACCCAGGCAGAAGAGACCTGAGATTGAAAATCAACTCCTTTATTTTACCGGAAAGGAATGGTCAGTAGCATGAAATCGTTAGCGGAACTCAAGGCAATTCGCGATAAGACCCGGGCTTCCGTCACTCTGCGCGAAAACGCGGAGGCTGGCACCCGCGTGATGGTGGGCATGGCTACCTGCGGCATTGCTGCAGGCGCCCGTCCCGTGCTTAACGCCTTTGTGGAGGAGGTGGCCAAGCGCGGCCTGCAGGACGTGATGGTCACCCAGACCGGCTGCATTGGCATCTGCCAGTATGAGCCTGTTGTAGAGGTAGTCACCCCCGGCCAGGAAAAGGTGACCTATGTGAAGATGACCCCCGAAAAGGCCGTCCGAGTTGTGAACGACCACCTTGTGAACGGCAATGTGGTATCGGAATACACCATTGGAGCCAATGCCATCGGAGCCAAATAATAAGGAGGGAAAGGAATGTTTCGTTCAAACGTGCTGGTCTGCGGAGGTACGGGCTGTACTTCCTCCAACAGCGAGCAGATCATTGAAAAGCTGCAGGAAGAGATCAAGGCCCAGGGCCTTGAGAAGGAAGTGAATGTCATCCGCACCGGCTGCTTTGGCCTGTGTGCCTTGGGCCCCATCATGGTGGTCTATCCGGAAGGCGCTTTTTACAGCCGTGTCACCGTAGAGGATGTGCCGGAGATCGTCTCTGAGCACCTGCTCAAGGGCCGCATTGTCAAGCGGCTGCTGTACCAGGAGACAGTGGTGGATGACAATACCACCAAGTCCCTGAATGAGACCACGTTCTATGCCAAGCAGATGCGCATTGCCCTGCGCAACTGCGGCGTCATCAATCCTGAGAATATCGACGAGTACATCGCCCAGGACGGCTACGCCGCTCTCGGCAAGGTCCTCACAGAGATGACCCCCCAGGAGGTCATTGACCTGGTGCTGGCTTCCGGCCTGCGGGGCCGCGGCGGCGCCGGTTTCCCCACCGGGCGCAAGTGGCAGTTTGCCCGCAATAACGACGCCCCCCAGAAGTACGCCTGCTGCAACGCCGACGAGGGCGACCCCGGCGCATTCATGGACCGCTCCGTGCTGGAGGGGGATCCCCACAGCGTGCTGGAGGCCATGGCCATTGCCGGTTACGCCATTGGCGCCAACCAGGGCTACATCTACATCCGTGCCGAGTATCCCATTGCCGTCAAGCGCCTGCAGATCGCCATTGAGCAGGCCCGTGAGTACGGCCTGCTGGGCAAGAACATCTTCGACTCCGGCTTTGACTTTGACATCGACATCCGCCTGGGCGCCGGCGCGTTCGTCTGCGGCGAGGAGACCGCTCTGATGACCTCTATCGAGGGCAAGCGCGGCGAGCCCCGTGTCCGGCCTCCCTTCCCGGCGGTGAAGGGCCTGTTCGGCGTGCCCACGGTGCTCAACAACGTGGAGACCTACGCCAATATTCCCCAGATCATTCTGAAGGGCGCGGACTGGTTCCGCTCCATCGGCACCGAGCGATCCCCCGGTACCAAGGTCTTTGCCCTGGGCGGCAAGATCACCAACACCGGCCTGGTGGAAGTCCCCATGGGCACCACCCTGCGGGAGGTTGTGGAGGAAATCGGCGGCGGTGTGCCCGGCGGCCATACCTTTAAGGCTGCCCAGACCGGCGGCCCCTCCGGTGGCTGCATCCCTGCCAAGCTCATTGACACCCCCATCGACTATGACAACCTGATCGCCATTGGCTCCATGATGGGTTCCGGCGGACTGATTGTCATGGACGAGACCACCTGTATGGTGGATATCGCCAAGTTCTTCCTGGAGTTCACCGTGGACGAGTCCTGCGGCAAATGTACGCCCTGCCGCGTGGGCACCAAGCGCCTGCTGGAGATCCTGAACAAGATCACCTCTGGCAACGGCACCCTGGAGGACATCGACAAGATGGAGGAGCTGTGCTACTACATCAAGGAAAACTCCCTGTGCGGCTTGGGCCAGACCGCGCCTAACCCCGTGCTTTCCACACTCAAGTATTACCGCGACGAGTATGAGGCCCATGTGGTGGAGCATCGCTGCCCTGCCGGCGCCTGCAAAGCCCTGACCAATTACTCCATTGTGGCCGACAAGTGTAAGGGCTGTACTCTGTGCGCCCGCAACTGCCCCGTGGGCGCCATCAGCGGCTCCGTCAAGCAGCCCCATGTCATTGACACCACCAAGTGCATCAAGTGCGGCGTCTGCATGGAGAAGTGCAAATTCGGCGCTGTGGTGAGAAAATAAAGAAGGAGTGTGCGAACATGGATCAGGTCAATATTAAGATCAACGGCGTTTCCTATGAAGTGCCGGCGGATGCCACCATTCTGGAAGCCGCCCGCTACGCCGGTATTGATATTCCCACCCTGTGCTATCTGAAGGATATCAACCAGATTGGCGCCTGCCGCATGTGCATGGTGGAGGTGAAGGGGGCCCGCTCTCTGGTAGCGGCCTGTGTCTATCCTGTCAACGAAGGGATGGAGGTTTTCACCAATTCTCCCAAGGTCCAGGAATCCCGCCGGATGACCCTGGAGCTGTTGCTGTCCGTCCACGATAAGAAATGTCTGTCCTGTGAGCGCAGCGGTAACTGCGAGTTCCAGAAGCTGTGCAACGACATGGGCATCGAGGAGGAGAACCGCTTTGAGGGCGCTGTGCCCGCCGGCAAGAAGGATTTCTCCACCCAGTATCTGGAGCGCAACAACGCCAAGTGCGTGCTCTGCCGCCGCTGTGTTGCCGCCTGCCAGAACCAGCATGTGTCCGTCATTGGCGCCAACAACCGCGGCTTTGATACCGAGATTGGTTGCGCCTTTGAAAAGCCCCTGGGCGATGTGGCCTGCGTGGCCTGCGGCCAGTGCATTGTCAGCTGCCCCACCGGCGCTTTGACCGAGAAGGACAATACCCAGGAGGTCATCGACGCCATCAACGATCCCAGCAAAATTGTCATCGTTCAGACTGCCCCTGCTGTGCGGGCTGCCTTGGGCGAGGAGTTCGGCCTGCCCATCGGCACCAACGTGGAGGGCAAGATGGTGGCCGCTCTGCGCCGCCTGGGCTTTGACAAGGTCTTCGACACCGACTTCGGCGCCGATATGACCATTATGGAAGAGGCCAGCGAGTTCATCCACCGTGTGAAGAACGGCGGTGTTCTCCCCATGATCACCTCCTGCTCCCCCGGCTGGGTCAAGTTCTGCGAGCACTATTATCCCGACCTGGTGGACAACCTTTCCACCTGCAAGTCCCCCCAGAACATGACCGGCGCCCTCATCAAGACCTGGTATGCTCAGAAGGAGGGCATTGATCCCCGGGACATTGTCTCCGTGTCTGTCATGCCCTGCACCGCCAAGAAATTTGAGATCCGGCGGGATGACGAGAATGCCGCTGGCCTGCCCGATGTGGATATCTCTATCACCACCCGCGAGCTGGCCCGCCTGATCAAGAAGGCCCAGCTGAACTTCGACCGCCTGCCCGAGGAGAAATTTGACGACGCCATGGGTGTTTCCACTGGCGCGGCTGTCATCTTCGGCGCCACCGGCGGCGTGATGGAGGCTGCCCTGCGCACCGCCGCGGACCTGCTCACCGGCGAAAGCCAGGATTCCATCGAGTACACGGAAATCCGCGGTACCGAAGGGTTTAAAGAGGCCGTTTACAATGTGGCCGGCATGGATGTGAAGGTGGCCGTGGTCAGCGGACTGTCCAACGCGGACGCACTGCTTAAGAAGGTGCGCTCTGGCGAGGCGGATTACCAGTTTATCGAGGTCATGTGCTGCCCCGGCGGCTGCGTCAACGGCGGCGGCCAGCCCATTCAGAGCTCCAACAACCACAGCTTCTACGATATCAAGAAGCTCCGCGCCCAGGCCCTGTACGATCAGGATAAGAACATGCCTCTGCGCAAGAGCCACTTGAACCCCGTGCTGCAGAAATGCTACGAGGAGTTCCTGGGCGAGCCCGGAAGCCACAAGGCCCACGAGATCCTCCACACCTCCTACGTCAAGCGCGGTTATTGATGAAATACTGATACGCCCTTCTGGAAAGGCGCACTGGGAAATTTCCCGGTGCGCCTTTTTGTGTTGCGCCGTCCCCGGTGTCTGGTGTATAATAGTCAGCACAAAGGAGTTTGAAAAAGGGAAGAGAAAAAGAAGAACGAAAGGGAATGAATATGAAGCAACGAATGGTTTTCGCCCTGCGCGTCCTGGGGTGTGTTCTCTGTGGGGCGGGCATGGTGTTCTTTCTGCTGCCCTTGCTGCGGCACGGCTTCGCTTTAGGGTCTGTTTTTGGGGAGTGCGTCTGCCTGCTGGGGCTGCTGCTCCTGCTGTTTTTCGGAAGGCTGTCGAAAAAGGGCGGCTGGAAACAAGCGGCTGTCCGGCTGGTGGCTGCCTTTTACTGCCTGGGCCTGGCCTGGGCAGGGTACCTCACCTGCCTGATGTTTTCCGCCACGCTGAATCCCCCGCCAGAGGGCACCAATGCGATTGTGCTGGGGGCCCAGGTCTACGGCCCAGAGAGCATGGGCATCAGCCTGACCAACCGGGTGGAGCGTGCATACGCCTATTTAGAGGAAAACCCAGAGACCCTGTGCATCGTCACAGGGGGCCAGGGAGGGGATGAGCCCTGTCCAGAGGCCCTCACCCAGAAAAATGTCCTAGAGAGCATGGGCATCGACGAAAGCCGCATCTTTATGGAGGACCAGTCCCACAACACCCGTGAGAACCTGAAATTTGCAATGGAAATCGCCCAGGAGCAGGAAATGGGGGAAGAGGTGGCCATCGTCACCCAGGGCTTCCACATGTACCGGGCCACCCAGCTGGCCAAGTCTGCTGGGTTTACCCCCTACAGCCTAGTGGCAGAGACGGACCCCATGCTGTTCCCGGAATATTACGGAAGAGAATTGCTCTCCCTGACCAAATGGCAGGTGGAGCACCTGCTGCTGGATTAAAGAAAGGAGTACCGCTATGCGCACGCTGATTCAAAACGCTCGGGTCATCGACCCCTCCCAGGGGCTGGACCAGGTGATGGACCTGCTGCTGGAGGATGGCAAGATTGCCCAGCTGGGCAAAAGCCTGCCTGCCCAAAACACCCAGGTGATCGACGGCACTGGCCTGGTGGCGGCGCCCGGCCTGGTGGATATGCACGTCCATCTCCGGGACCCGGGCCTCACCCACAAGGAGGACGTGTACTCCGGCTGCCGGGCGGCTGCCGCGGGGGGTGTCACCAGCCTGCTGGCCATGCCCAACACCAAGCCTGCCATGGATTCCCCTGAAACCGTCCGGGCGCTGCTGGACCGGGCCAAGACCGCGGACGCCGCCGTGTACACCGCCGCCTGCGTCACCAAGGACCTGCAGGGGGAGGAGCTGGCGGACCTGGCCGCTTTGAAGGAGGCGGGGGCCATCGCCCTCAGTGACGACGGCCGGCCGGTGGTGAACACCCGCCGCCTGCTGGAGGCATTGGAACAGGCCCCCTCTCTGGGGCTGACCGTCACCGCCCACTGCGAGGATTTGTACCTGGCTGCCGGCGGCCTGATGCACCAGGGAGAGGTCTCCCGCAAGCTGGGGGTGCCCGGCATCCCCGCCGCCGCCGAGGACTGCGGCACCGCCCGGGAAATCGCCGCGGCGGCTTCTATTGGGGCGCCTCTTCACATCTGCCACGTGAGCACCAAGGGCTCGGTGGCCCTCATCCGGGACGCCAAGGCCCGGGGGGTAAAGGTCACCGCGGAAACCTGTCCTCACTACCTGCTGCTCACGGACAAGGCCCTGGAGTCCAAAGACGCTGACTACCGCATGAACCCGCCCCTGCGCACGGAGGAGGACCGTCTGGCCCTTATCGAAGGTTTGCAAGACGGCACTTTGGACGCCATCGCCACGGACCATGCCCCCCACACGCCCCAGGAGAAAGCGGACTTCCTCAAGGCGCCCAACGGCTCCATCGGCATGGAGACCTCCTTGGCTGCCACCCTCACCGCCCTGGAAGGGGAGCTGACCCTTTCCCAGGTGATTGAGAAGATGAGCACCAACCCCGCCCGCATTTTGGGTATCCCCGCGGGGACCTTGCAGGTGGGCGCCAACGCCGACGTGGTCCTCTTCGACCCGGAGAAGAAGTGGGTGGTAGACCCGGAGAAGCTCCACGGCAAGAGCAAGAACACGCCGTTCAAGGGGATGGAGCTCAAGGGCAAGGTGGCCCTGACCATCTTCCGGGGCCGCATGGTCTACGACGGCCGCTGACATCGCAAAAACGGGGAGACCCCCGGGAAATATTCATAAGGGAGAGAATGATTTTATGTCCATGGATAAACTGATTGAGAAGATCGTGGAGAAACAGAACCCCACTGTGGCGGGCTTGGACCCCAAGCTCAGCTACATCCCGGAGCACATCCGCAGTGCCAGCTACGAGAAGTACGGCAAGACCCTGGAGGGTGCGGCGGACGCCCTGCTCCAGTTCAATAAGGGGCTGATCGACGCCCTGTGCGATGTGGTCCCCGCGGTTAAGCCCCAAGCCGCCTACTATGAGATGTACGGCTGGCAGGGTGTGAAGGCCCTCACAGAGACCATCGCCTACGCCAAGAGCAAGGGCATGTTCGTCATCACCGACGGCAAGCGCAACGACATCGGCGCCACCATGACCGCCTACGCCGCCGCCCACCTGGGCTCCACCACCGTGGAAGAGGAGATTTTTGAGCCCTTCGGCGCGGACGCCCTCACTGTCAACGGCTACCTGGGCACCGACGGTATCCAGCCCCTGGTGGAGGTGTGCGGTAAAGGGGACAAGGGCATCTTCGTGCTGGTAAAGACTTCCAACCCCTCCTCCGGCGAGCTCCAGGACAAGCCCCTGGCCGATGGCAACACCGTCTACCGGGCCATGGGCGCTATGTGCGAGGGCTGGGGGGAGAAGCTTCCCGGCCAGTACGGCTACTCCGGCGTGGGGGCTGTGGTGGGCGCCACCTATCCCGCCCAGCTGGAAGAGCTGCGGGCCGCCATGCCCCACACCTTCTTCCTGGTGCCCGGCTACGGCGCCCAGGGCGGCGCTGCCGACGACGTGGCCCCTGGCTTTGACAAGAACGGCCTGGGCGCTATCGTCAACTCCTCCCGGGGCATCATGTGCGCCTGGCAGAAGGAGGGCGTGGACGGCCAGGAGTACGCCGCCGCCGCCCGCCGGGAAGCCATCCGCATGCGGGACGAAATCGTAGGCCGCATCGGCCAGATCAAGCTGCCCTGAGGAAGGAGAAAGACCATGAAATACGATTCCAAGCCCTGCAAGCTGCTCTCTGTCCGGCAGCTCACCGGGGACGTGTTCGACTTTGTGCTGGAAGCCCCTGCCCTGGCGGCTGCGGCTCAGCCGGGCCAGTTTGCCCAGATTCTGGTGCCGGGCCATACCCTGCGTCGGCCCATCTCCATCTGCGGCATTGACAAAGCCGCCGGCACCCTGCGTTTCGTGTTCCAAATCCGGGGCCAGGGCACCGCGGAGCTGGCCCAGTTCCAGCCCGGCAGCACCATTGAAATTCTGGCTCCGCTGGGAAACGGTTTCCCCATCGCCCCCGAGAAGCGCACCCTGCTGGTGGGCGGCGGCATCGGTGTGCCGCCCCTGTTGGGCGTGGCTGCCCAGCTGGGGGAGAAGGCCATCGCGGTGCTGGGCTTCCGCAATAAGGACGCCGTGATTTTGGAGGAGGACTTTCTGGCCGCTGGGGCAAAGGCCCTCATTGCCACCGACGATGGCTCCTACGGCCACCACGGCCTGGTGACGGACCTGTGCCAGGACCAGGAGTTCGACTGCGTCATGGCCTGCGGCCCGGCCCCCATGCTGAAGGCGGTAACGGCCTTAGCCCAAGAACGGGGCGTGCCCTGCTACGTCTCTTTGGAGGAGCGCATGGCCTGCGGCATCGGGGCCTGCCTGGGCTGCGCCGTGGCCCTCTTGAACGAGGACGGCGCCCAGTATTTTGGCCACGTGTGCAAAGACGGTCCGGTGTTCGAGTCCCACCGGGTGGCATGGTAAAGGAGGCAGAACAATGGCAGATTTGCGCGTAAATGTAGCTGGCGTGGAGTTTCAGAACCCCCTCATCGCCGCCTCGGGCACCTTTGGCTTTGGCCGCGAGTACAACGAATTCTATCCCCTGTCCGCTTTGGGGGGCGTCTCCTGCAAGGGCATCACCATTAAGGAGCGGCCCGGCAATCCGCCGCCCCGTGTGACGGAAACCCCCGGCGGCATGCTCAACGCCGTGGGCCTGCAAAACCCCGGCGTGGACCACTTCATAGAACACGACCTGCCCTGGCTCTCCCGGCAGGGCACCAAGATCATCGCCAACGTGGCGGGCAACGCCCCCGAGGATTACTGCGCCACGGTGGAGAAGCTCAACGACACCTGCGTGGACATGGTGGAGCTGAACATCTCCTGCCCCAACGTAAAGCAGGGCGGCGTCCAATTCGGCACCACCACAGAGGGCGTGTACGGCATCACTTCAGAAGTGCGCAAGCACTGCAAAAAGCCCTTGATGGTGAAGCTCTCCCCCAACGTGACGGATATTTCTGAAATGGCCGTGGCCGCGGAAAGCGCCGGCGCCGATGCCCTCTCCATGATCAACACCCTCACTGGCATGCGCATCGACATCCGCACCCGGCGGCCCATCATCCGCAACAACACCGGCGGCCTGTCCGGCCCGGCGGTGCTGCCCGTGGCATTGCGGATGGTGTGGCAGGCCAGCCAGAAGGTGAAAATCCCCATTGTGGGCCTGGGGGGGATCTCCACCTGGCAGGACGCCGTGGAAATGCTCCTGGCGGGGGCCACTGCCCTGCAAATCGGCACAGTGCTGTTCACCGACCCCTACGCCCCCATCAAAATTGCCCAGGGCCTGTCCGACTACATGGACGAAAACGGCATCCAGAGCCTGTCTGAACTGACCGGGGGTGTAAAGCCTTGGTGACCACCTTGTACATCATCCGCCACTGCCAGTCGGCGGGAAACGCCGGCGGCCGGTTCCAGGGCCGGTTCGACGGGCCCGTCAACGAGCAGGGGGAGAAGCAGCTGGAATTGCTGTCCCTGCGCTTTCGCAACGAGCATTTGGACGCCATCTATTCCAGCCCTCTCATCCGGGCCTACCGCACGGCGGAGGCGGTGAACAAATTCCACGGCCTGCCCATCCACAGGGAGAGCGGGCTTTTGGAGATGGATGTAGGGGAAATCCAAAACAAGACCCTTTCTGAAATCGCGGAAGAGTATCCCCAGCTTGCCCACAACTGGGACCACGCCCCGGACTTGTGTGTGTTCCCCGGCGGGGAGACCATGGCCCAGGTCTATGAACGGGTGGGGGAGACCATCCAGCGCATTGTGGAGGAAAACCCTGGAAAGGTGGTAGCTGTGGTCACCCATGGGGGCTTTATAAAGAATCTCAATGCCCGCATCGTCTATGGTTCTGTTGAGGGGTTGCGGAAAAGCGCTGTTTTCGGCAACACCAGTGTGAGCATCCTGGAAGCGGAGGACGGCGTCCTTCGCTGGAAGTCCGTCAACGACATGTCCCATCTGCCGGAAGAGCTGCAAAAGGCCCCCATGCAGTACACCTTCCACACGGAGGCGCTATGATTATCCTGGGCATCGATTTGGGCAAGGCCCGCACCGGCGTGGCCATTTGTGACAAAGGGGAGCTTTTGGCTTCCCCGCTGACCGTCGTGCAAGAGCATAACCGGGAGCGCCTGGTGGACCGCCTGACCGCGCTGGCTCAGGAGAACCGGGTGGAGCTTTTGGCGGTGGGCCTGCCCCGGAACATGGACGGCAGCGAGGGGGAAAGCGCCCAAAACGCCCGGGACATAGGCGCCCTGCTGGAGGCTGCCACCGGCCTGCCTGTGGAGTTTGTGGACGAGCGGGGCACCACCATCACGGCCCACGGCTATCTGAACGACACCAACACCCGGGGCAAGCGCCGCAAAGCCGTGGTGGACGCCGTGGCCGCGACGGTGATCTTGCAGAACTACCTGGACGCCCGCCGCCTGCGCCGCTCCCAGGAGTAATCCTGTAAAAATCACAGAACAGGTTTACTTTCTTCCTAAAATCCAGTATACTTAACTTATAAGAGTTGTATTGGATGCGCAGAATGCGCGGAGAGGAGACCGGTATGGGAAATTATCGCATCATCACAGATTCTACAGCGGACCTGACCCCAGAGCTTATTCAGGAACTGGATGTCCAGGTCATCCCGCTCTGCTATATGATGGGTGGAAGAGTGTATCACAACATTCCCGGCGGCGGAGAGATGACAGAACAGGCTTTCTATGCCAAGCTGCGGGCTGGCACTATGTCCACCACCACCCAGGTGAATTCCGAGGAGTTCCTCCATGTGTTTACCCCCTTGTTAGAGGGGGGAGAAGACGTGCTTTACATCGCCTTTTCCTCCGGTTTGAGCGGCACCTGTCAAAGCGCGGTTTTAGCCCGGAATGAACTGAAAAAGCGGTTCCCCAACCGCCGGCTGGAGGTTTTCGATTCTCGCTGCGCCTCTATGGGAGAGGGGCTGCTCGTTTGGCACGCGGCCAAGCTGCGCCAGCAGGGGAAAAGCTTAGAGGAGGTCCTGGCCTGGCTGAAGGAAAATGTGCTGCGGCTTTGCCACTGGTTCACGGTGGATGACTTGAACCATCTGAAACGGGGCGGCCGTGTTTCCACGGCCACTGCGCTGGTTGGCACCATGCTGGGCATTAAGCCTGTGCTCCATGTGGATGACGAGGGCCACCTGATCCCTGTTTCCAAGGTGCGGGGCCGCAGGCAGTCCCTGGACTCCCTGGTCAAGCACATGCAGGAGACTGCCATGGATCCGGCGGGGCAGATGGTGTTTATCAGCCATGGCGACTGCCTGGAGGACGCCCGCTATGTGGAAGAGCAGGTGCGCCAGCGCCTGGGCGTGCAGGAGGTGCGCGTGGGGTATATCGGGCCCGTAATCGGCGCCCACTCCGGGCCGGGGACAGTGGCTCTGTTCTTCTTGGGAAAAGAGAGGTAATTTCACAAAAAAGCCTGCGGAGATTTAACATTCCGCAGGCTCCTTTTTTCTTGACAAATCCCCGGGAAGCGAGTAAAGTAATACTGGCGGTTTTCTGGTGGAAGACCGCCGGAGCTTTTGAAAAAAGAGGTGAGCAAGGTGATCGTTCCTCGAAGTAGCGGCAGCACAAGACCCGGAGGGGAAGGTGCGGCTGAAGATGTTTTAAACCCTGCTTTGGGCAGGTCCCCTTGCTGCCAGGTGTTTTTCTCATACAAGGCAGGTTTCTAAGGGGAAGGCGGCTCTCTGTGCCGCGGTTTGCTGCGCTTTCGGTTTTGTGTTGTATCATTCCCTCCCATACAATTCTGTAATGTGGAGGCGGGCCTATGCACGAAGAGATCTTAGAGCTTTTGGAAGAGAAAAAATATCCTCAGATTGCCGCCCTGGTCAAGGACATCAACCCGGCCGATGCGGCGGCCTTGCTGGAGGATCTGCCGGAACAGAGCATGCCCATCCTGTTCCGCCTGCTGCCTAAGGAACTGGCAGCGGATGCCTTTGCCTATATGGACGGCGACACCCAGGAGATTCTGGTGCGCGGTTTCAGCGACAAGGAGCTGGACGAGGTGATGGGCGAGATGTTCTTGGATGACACGGTGGATCTGATCGAGGAGATGCCCGCCAATGTGGTGAAGCGGATCCTTCGCCATGTGGACGAGGATACCCGCAAAATGATCAACCAGGTGCTCAATTATCCCAAGGACAGTGCTGGCAGCATTATGACCATGGAATACGTGGATCTGAAGCGCAGCATGACGGTGGAGCAGGCCTTCGACCACATCCGCTCTACCGGCGTGGACAGCGAGACGGTGTACACCTGTTATGTTACAGACAGCCGCCGGAAGCTGGAGGGCATTGTCACGGTGCGCGAATTGCTTCTGGCCCCCAAGACAGAGCTGCTGCGGAACATCATGGAGACCAACGTGAAGTTCGTCAGCACCCATACGGACCAGGAGGAAGCCGCCCGCCTTTTGAGCAAGTATGACTTCCTGGCCCTGCCTGTGGTGGACGCGGAGGAGCGTCTGGTGGGCATCGTCACGGTAGATGATGCCATGGATGTTATTCAGGAAGAAGCCACAGAGGATATGGAACGGATGGCGGCCATCGCCCCCTCTGATAAGCCGTATATGAAGGTCTCGATTTTTGAAAACTGGAAGAAGCGGGCGCCTTGGCTGTTGTTTTTGATGATCTCCGCCACTTTTACAGGGAGCATTATCACCCACTTTGAAACGGCGTTGGCGGCAAACCTGGTGCTTTCCAGCTTCATCCCCATGCTGATGAGTACGGGCGGCAATACGGGCAGCCAGGCGTCCACTACCATCATCCGCAGCCTTTCCCTGGGGGAGATCCGCTACCGTGATATTCCCCGGGTGCTGCTAAAGGAGTCCAGCACCGCTGTGTTGTGCGGCGCGACTTTGGCGGTCGCCAATTTTGCAAAGCTGATGCTCCTGGATCATGTGGGCATCCCCGTTGCACTGGTGGTTTGCCTGACCATCATGGCTGTTGCGGTGGTGGCGAATATGCTGGGAAGCCTGCTGCCGATGCTGGCCAAGCGCATTGGTTTGGATCCCACGGTGATGGCCAGCCCGTTAATCAGCACCATATTAGATGCTGTAAGCTTGATTATATTCTTTAATATTGCGGTGGCGGTGCTGGGCATTTAAAGGTTTTGGCCGCTGCCAAATGAGTTTTGCGTTGTATGACAAGGGCAGGCGGAAGCTTTTTCCCTGCCTTGTGCATAAATCTATTTCTTTTCGGAGGAATTTACAATGGGAAGAATCGTTAATGTTGCCGTAGTTGGCTACGGCGGAATGGGCGGCTGGCATACCCGCCGGCTGCAGGAAATCCCGGAAGTGCATCTGGCTGGTGTGTATGATATCCTGCCGGAGCGCAACCAGGCCGCAGAAGAAGTGGGAATTCATGCCTACAGCAGCTACGAGGAGCTGCTGGCTGACCCCAATGTGGATGTGGTTACGGTTGCCATTCCCAACGACGCCCACAAAGACGTGTGCATCCAGGCCATGGAGGCCGGCAAGCTGGTTATCAGTGAGAAGCCCGTTACCACCTCTTCTGCCATTTTGGAAGAGATGATCGCCGCTTCTGAGCGCACCGGCTCTGTGTTCACTGTGCATCAGAACCGCCGTTGGGATGAGGATTTCCGCGTGGCTGAGAAGATTGCCAAGTCCGGCGACTTGGGCCGCGTGTTTTCCATTCAGTCCCGGGTCCATGGCTCCCGCGGCATCCCCGGTGACTGGCGCAACACCAAGGAGCACGGCGGCGGCATGGTGCTGGACTGGGGCGTCCATCTGCTGGACCAGATGAACATGATGATGGGCAAGATGCCCAAGACCGTATATGCCACCCTCTCCAACGTGACCAATGAAGAGGTGGATGACGGCTTCACTGCCACCTTTACCTTCGACGAGGGGCTGGTCTTCACTGTGGAAGTGGGCACCAGCAACTTTATCAACCTGCCCCGTTGGTACATCCAGGGCCTGAACGGCACCGCCCAGATCGACGATTTCGCTGTCAACGGCAAGATCGTGGTGGCCACCAGCGACGAAAAGCACGACGCTGTGCCGATCATTACCGCTGCGGGCCTGACCAAGACCATGGCGCCTCGCACGGATGACACCATTAAGGAGATGCCCCTGCCCCGCATCGACTGCGATATCCACGACTACTATCGCAACATCGCCAAAGTGGTCAATGGGGAAGAGAAGCCCATTGTCACGCTGGATCAGCAGCGCGAGGTTATGCGCCTGATGGAGGCTATTTTCGAGTCCGCTGAAAAGAACGAGGTTGTCGCCTTCTAAAATGGAAGAGCAAAGGGCCCGCGGTGGCAAAAAGCACCGCGGGCCCTTTTTTGTAGGGAGCAGTATGGAGAAAGGCCGCAGGAAAATCCTGCGGCCTTTTTGGCAAAAAAATCCCGCCCGACCGTATCGCGCAACTCAATAACCTGCTACATAAAAGCAGGTGGGTGCCCCCCCTCCTGTTTCACGCTCCCTTCCTCCAGCAGCCGGCAAAAGCCGTGCCGGGAGGTCTGCAATCCGCAGGCGGAGACAGGGCTCCCTTTCAATCGAGTGTAGGGTTATATGTGCGCAGTCCGCGAATCGGGCAGGAAATTGATTCTTCTATGCAGCGAGAGGGAAGAGCATCCCTTTCCAGCATACGCGGAAGAGGGGTGGATTATTCCTCTTCGCCGTCGAAATACGCCTCGTTAAAGCGCTCCTCAAAGATGCCGGCCAGCTTATCCAAAAGGGCGTCATCGTCCACCTCTTGCAGCTGTTCCTCGCCATCCTCTTCAATGACTTCAAAAATATAATATGTCTCCGCATCCGAAGCGATTTCATCCGGCTCCTGCTGCGTGGGGACCAGGGCCAAAAAATGGCCGTCATCATTTTCCAGCTCGTCAATAATCTCGAACTCGTGCTCCTGGCCTTCGTCATCCAGCAGGGTGAGAAGGTCGGCTTCATACTCATGATCCATTTGCACACGCTCCTTTCTCCAGAAGTCATTGTACCGTAAAAAGGAGGTATAGTCAAGCAGAGATTTTTTACAAAGGGTCTGTTTCTTCACTTTTGGGCGGAAAACAGCCCTCCCAAGGGAGGGAGATAGGTTCAATAAAAAAATTCAAAATATTTGAAAAAATCTGTTGACAAAATGGCTGAGGGGCGCTATAATATAGGCGTAGACAAGGGAAAGAGAAATCTACCAAATCTACAGCAGGCAGCTTCGCTTAGACCGGAAGTAAGTGAAGGGAATGGAACAACTTGTTTTCCAACTAAAGGAATTTCTTCTTGAAGATTCTTAGATGACATCTAAAAGAAGAGAGATGGAAAATCTGGTCAATCCTTTCAGGTTGAAAACGGTGAGGAGCATTGTGAAAAGGGATTGAGTCGTGAAATCCTAGTAAAGTAGGGAAAGCTTTCCTAATGTGAGTAGCTGCAAAGGCAGCGAAAAATGAAAAGCAGACGGCTCAAAAAGCGAAGCAGGCCAAAAATAATTTTGCAGAAAGGCGGGTGAGTCCCATGGGCCAAAACGAACCTCAGAACTTGGAGTCTGCGGACTCACATTCCGCAGACTAAATAGATTTAAAAATATAATAGAAGGAAGGTTCCTAATTCTGATCATTCCTCAGATGCTGGGAAACCAATCAGGCATGGATCTGTTTTAAGACCGTAACTTTTTTGCTTGGTAAAGCGTAGCCAACGCCATTTAGATGGCTGGTAGATAAATGAACGGTGACATTAAAACGGTACTGATATGCCGGAAAACTGGGTAAAGACCAATGTACTAATTCATTATCCTGAATGATGAATTCCTGTAAAGGAGAGAAAATAAATTTTTTCTCCCCACAGCGAACAGTATAGAGGAATCCCACTGAAAGATGGTTCTCAAAGATGGATGGCAGACCGGTTTGATCAAGCGGCTTTGTGACGAGAAAGCAAAGAAGCGTAAATCGTTTGCAGGCTTTGGAACCAGTTCAAGTTGGAATTAATACCTACGTAAAATAAAAGGGGCTTTTGGGGTGTTTCTCAAAAGCCCTTTTTGTATGCCTGTTTCTGCCATTGTTTTCTGCCGCCAAAATCCCTTCTTTTTCCTCTTGTTCTCAAAAGCTGCGCGTGCTATAATAAAGTCCGAAAATAAGTTGCGTTCTTTATCAGCAGCCCATTCAAAACAAAAAGCAAGGGGCAGGTGTCTTCATGGGGAAAAAGTCTTGGGAACGTCTTTGTGAGGAAAGAGAGTTCAATGCCTTTTACCAGGCGCTGGCGCAGCAATCCGGTTTTGAACAGATTGGCCGGTTTTTGCAGCACGGGTCCACCACCCGGCTGATGCATTCTGTGGCCGTTGCTTACTACAGTTACCGGTTGGCTAAGATCACCCGCTTGTCTTTTCACTGGGAAGAAATGGTGCGGGGGGCTTTACTTCACGATTACTTTCTTTACGACGCCCAGGATGGAGACCCCGCACACAAGTGGCATTGGACCCGTCACCCCGGGATCGCCGCTGAAAACGCGAAACGCGAAATGCCCCTTACCGCGATTGAAGAGGACACAATCCGCTGCCACATGTTCCCTCTTACAGTAAAGCCTCCCAAATATAGGGAAGGCGTTGTGGTCTCCCTGGTGGATAAGGCCTGCTCGGTGTATGAATTTTTTTCCCGGCGGACGCCTTATGCCAAATTGCAGGAGAATGTTGCGGGTGTTTCCTCTGTGGCTGGCCCTCAAATCGTCTTTTTGCTGCCGGAAATGGCGGGGAAAAGGCTGTAGTTCCCTTGCATGATGCAGAAGCTCCCGTGTGGGGGCTTTTTTCTTGCCATTTCCCAGTTTTTCTGCTATACTAAACTGTTGTGAAACCTAGGCGGGTGTCCCCGCGGCTGAGAAAGGAAAAAGCCATGGAAAAGTGGAAGGCACTGTTTTTTCAATATAAGGAATTGATTCTTTATGTTTTTTTCGGCGGTCTAACCACCCTGGTGAACTGGGGCGGCTATTGGTTGCTGGCAGATCTGTTTCATGTGCCCTATCTGTGGGCCACTGCCATTGCCCAAATCGCCTCCATCCTGTTTGCCTATGTGACAAACAGGATCTGGGTCTTTGAGAGCAAGGCCAAAGGCTGGGGGCCTGTGTTGGGAGAAATGGTGCGTTTCTTTGGCTGCCGGGCCTTTTCCTTTGTGTTAGATTTGGTGTGCATGCGGGTTGGCGTGGGAATGTTGCTTATCAATGACAAGGTGATGAAGCTTCTTTCAAACATCATCGTTATCATCGTCAACTATGTGTTCAGCAAGGTGTTTGTTTTTCGTAAATCCCAGGAAAAACAGGACCATTGACGTGGCACCCGCTTTCGGGTATAATAGTAAAAATTATGTCAAGCAGGGAGGACTTTTCCCATGGCGCGAAAAAGTCAGGAAAGCTACCAGCAGTTTGAGGACGTTTCCAGCTATTCTTCCTCCAAGGAATACAAAAAAAGGAAAAAGAACCGGCGGGGCCGCGCGGTGCTGCGGGGCATAGGCGTGTTCTTTTGCCTCTTGTTCATCCTTTTTGGCAGTGGTTTGGTCTATGTTTCCACCGGCCTGCTTTCCGATTTGACCACCACCTCCATCGCCAAGGACAACGAGACCCTGGGGATTGATCCGGAAAATATCGTTATGGATGACAGCGTCCGCAATATTGCCCTGTTCGGCGTGGATTCCCGCAACGGGGATTTTACCGGCCTTTCCGATGTGGTGATGATCCTCACGGTGGATAACAAGCATGGGAAAATCAAGATGACCTCGATCCTGCGGGACAGTGAAGTGCAGATCGAGGGCGAAAGCTACAACATGGGCTACTTGAACTATACGGATAAAATTAATGCTGCCTACCAATACGGCGGGCCGGAGCTGGCCATCCGTACCCTCAACCAGAATTTCAGCGTCGATGGCTCCAGCTTGAATATCCGGGACTACGTCACGGTGAACTTTGCCAATATGGCTGCGATTGTGGACGCCTTCGGCGGGGTAGATATCGAGCTCACCGCTGAGGAAGTGGATGCAGTCAATGACAACCTGTGGGCCCTCAGCCAAGAGGTGGAGCAGCAAAAAGAAACCGACCAGGCAAACGGTACCTACGAGGAACAGACCTACGCGGAGATCACCTCTGAGGATTATATCCCGGATATCAACGGGGAGATCAACATTGCTTATGGCGAGTATGAGGATGGTACATACCACTTAAACGGCAATCAGGCAGTGGCCTATGGGCGCATCCGCTATGTGGACAGCGACTGGGGCCGTGTGGAGCGCCAGCAGACGGTGCTGATCGCCTTGGTGAGCAAGCTGACCGAAATGGGGATTTCCGATTATACCAGCCTGATCTCTCAGCTGATGCCCTATTGCGAGACCTCTTTGGACCTTGCGGATATTGTCTCTATGACCCCGATCCTGTTTACAGGGTTTTCTATGGATCGGATCAGCGTGCCGGATCCTGATTATGAAACTGACCTGTTTAGCGATTATATCGACAATGTCTATCATATGCAGTACAGCACAGAAGGCGCGGGAGAGCGCATCAGCGCCTTCATCTATGAGGAGGATTCCCCCTATTGGGAGATTTATGGAGATACCTCGCAGGTGACCAGCAGTGAAAGCAGCGCCAGCGGCGCGAACGGAAGCAGCAGCGGCTCGGAGGAATAAGCCGGGCCAGCGCGGAGGAATGGAATGGGTTATCGAGACTATCAGAACGGCCCCCGCCACAGCGGGGGAAACCGTGGGCAAAATGGCGGACGTTCCCGGCGGGAGCCCCTGCGGGACCACTACTATTATGAAGAACCGCCCCGCGGATGGAAAGAAGGGGACGCCTTTCAGGACATTTCCAGCTATTCCTCCCCGGAAAAGCGCCGGGCCGACCAGAAGGCTATGGAGGATCAGCGCCGTTCTGCCCAGCGTGCTTCCGGAAGAAACGCGGGGAAAAGCGGCAAAAACAGCCAGGATATTTACAGCAGCAGCCGTCCCGTCCGCCGGAAAAAGGGGAGTATAGGGAAAAAGATCGTTGCGGTGCTGCTTGTTCTGGTCGTGGTTTTGGCTGGAAGCCTCGTCTATATGCTCAGCGGCCTGACGATGACCTCGATCTCTAAGAATTCCGGCTCCTTGGGCATCCAGTCCGGGGCTTTTTCCGATTCTCGAATCGTCAACATCGCCCTCTTTGGCCTGGACGCCCGGGAGGATACGGACAGCGGCCGCTCGGATGTGGTGATGGTTCTCTCTGTGGACAAGCGGCACCACACCCTGAAGCTTACCTCTATTTTGCGGGACAGCGAGGTGGCGATTGAGGGCTATGGGTATGATAAGATCACCCACGCCTATGCCTATGGCGGGCCGGAGCTTGCGATTAAAACCATCAACCAGAATTTCAATTTGGACATCAAAAATTATGTTACAGTCAATTTCCATCAAATGGCAGAGATTGTGGATGCCTTTGGGGGTGTTGACATGGATTTGACTGCCGACGAGGTCTATCAGCTCAACCAGAACCTTTGGACCCTAAGCCAAGAGTCTCCCGGTACGGTGGTATCCTCTGATTACATTCTCAATATCTATGGGGAGATGGATCTGATCAACGGCCCCTTTGAGGGCGGCACCTACCATCTGAATGGCAACCAAGCAGTGGCTTACGCCCGTATCCGCCATATCGACAGCGACGATGTGCGGGCCTCCCGGCAGCAAGAGGTGCTTCAGGCCCTGCTGCAGAGCCTGAAGAAAAAGAACATATTCCAGATCCCCGGCCTGGTCCGCAAGGTCTTTTCCGTCTGCGAGACATCCCTCAGCGTGGGGGAGATGCTCTCTCTGACGCCCATTGTCTTTGGCGGGCTGAACTTGCAGACCCTCTCCATCCCCGGAGAGGAAGAGCAGGCATACGGCGCTTACACAGATAGCGGCAGCTGGGTGTATGAATATGATTTGACGGCGGCCTCCCAACACATCAGCCGTTTTATCTACGAAGAGGAATCCCCCTATTATACAGGGGAATGATAAGGCTAGAATACAAAAGAGAGGACGAGTTATATGAGCGATCCCGTATTGGTCATTATGGCTGCCGGAATGGGCAGCCGGTACGGCGGCTTGAAGCAGATTGATCCGGTGGGGCTGTGTGGGGAGAAGATCATCGACTTTTCCCTGTTTGACGCCCGGCGGGCTGGCTTTAAAAAGGCCGTCTTCATCATCAAAGAGGAGCTTCTTCCCGATTTCCAGGAGGCCGTGTTCCAGAAGGCCTCTCAATATATGGAGATTGACTGGGTGTTCCAAAAGCTTACGGATGTACCGGAGGGCGCCGTGGTGCCGGAAGGCCGCGTAAAGCCCTGGGGCACAGGGCACGCGGCTCTCACTGCCGCCCGGGTTTTAGGGGACGCTCCCTATGCTGTCATCAACGCCGACGATTTTTATGGCAGGGAGGCCTTTGAGAAAATTTACAAGTTTCTCAAAAATGCCCAAGATGGGGAAAAACTGGATTTCGCCATGGTGGGCTTTTACTTGAAAAACACGGTTACGGAAAACGGCTATGTATCCCGAGGCGTGTGTGAAACAGCCGGCGGGATGCTGCGGGGGATTACAGAGCGCACCCACATTGAGAAGAAAAAAGATGGCATTGCCTATTCAGAGGATGAGGGACAAACTTGGGTCCCCCTGTCTCCGGACGCGGTAGTCTCCATGAACCTGTGGGGCTTTACCCCCGGCTTTACCTCGGCATTAGAGGAGGATTTCCGGCGCTTCTTCCAAGAAGATGTGCCAAAAAATCCGGAAAAAGCGGAGTTCTTCCTGCCCTTTGTGGTCAACGATCTGCTTGCTCAGGGAAAAGCCCAGGTGACGGTGTTGTCCTCTGCGGACAAATGGTACGGGGTCACCTATAAAGAGGATAAGGAAAAGGTGGTTGACGCGATTCGGACCATGACAGAGCAGGGACAGTATCCCTCGCCCCTGTGGCAGTAACACCCTGAAAAAAACTGGCCCTTTGGCGCCTCCCCTGCAGGAAAAGCGGCCAAAGGGCGAGCGGCCGGAGCCCTTGGGAACTGGATATTCCGCGATGCCCCCCAAAGAGCCCCGGTCCTTTTGGACGATATCCCGTTCTTCCAGGCAGCAAACGCTTTCCTGGCCGCTTGACCATAGTGTGGGCAAACTGTGCGGGTTTATGCAGCTGCGCGGAATTTTTTCCGGGACATGCTTGCAAAATCCCGTCAGATATGGTATGATAAACACCGTTATTTTGGATATGCCACTATCCCCGTGGAACGCTTTTAGGAGGAATCAGAAGAACATGAACCCTATTGAGATCATCCTGGGCATTGTGCTGTTGCTCTTTGCCATTGCCATCATCATCGTGATCCTGCTGCAGGAAGGCAGCCAGAAAAACCTGGGCGTTGTCACCGGCGGCGCAGACACCTTCCTCTCCAAGAACAAGGCCCGCTCGGTGGACGCTTTCCTGTCCCGCTGGACCAAGTTTATCGCCATCGGCTTTTTTGTCCTTGTAATTGTCACTAACATCATCCTGTATTTTGTGGTGTGACGTCAATCCTGCGCCGGTTGTTTGGTAAAGGCGCGGGTGGTGCCGCGTTTTATCCGCATCGGGCTCCCATGCGCCCCGCGATCTCGCGGGGCGTTTTTCATTGAGTTGATAAGAAAGGAGGAAACACCTGCGTGATACGCCTGGTGGAAAGAGAGCAGGACCAGCGCCGCCTGCTGGCTTTGTGTGAAAAGACAGCCTTTGGTTGCAAGATCGCCTCTTGGGCTACCGCCTATGGATTTGATAAAAGCTTTGCCTGCTTTTGGCTGGATACAGAAGCGGATGTGGTGTTCTGCCTTGCGGATGGTGTGATGCTGCTTTCCGGCACCGTGCTGGATGGTTCCTCTTTGCGGGTGTTTTTCCGTGCCGTGGGGGCGAGAGAGGTTTTTTGCGCTGTGCGAAACGCAGAGGCGCTTGGCCTGCCCAAGGCCGTCTCAGGGGATGTGTTAAGGCATCCTTTGGCGCATGGAGAGGCGCCGCCCATGCCGCTGTTCCCAGTGAATATCCGGGAGATTTACGCCCTGCTGGAGGAAAACAGCATGGTGGAAGAATTTGAACCCTTCTACCTGGACCTTTCCCACAAGCTCCGGCATCAGGCCGCCTTGGCTCTTTCTGTGCCAGGGCGGGATGGGCTGCGCGCCTGCGCGGTGGTGTCCTCCATCACGCAGCGGGGAGCGATCCTTTCAGCCCTGGCCGTAGAGGAGTCCTCCCGCCGCCAGGGGCTGGGATCTGCGCTGGTAAAGAAAGCGGAATCCTATTTCCCTGGAAAGACCATGTATGTCTTCCGGGAGAAGAATAAAAACAAGGAATTTTACCGGGGCCTGGGTTACACCAAGACAGATACCTGGGTTCATGCCAAGCTGTAAGGAGAGGTACCCCTATGGAGCTTTATCCCTATTTTCACATTGCCCCCAAGCTGCTGGAGGCGGCCCAGCGGGCCGAGGAGTTGGCCCGGCCTCAGTTTCGGGAAATCGAGTCCATCCAGCGCTACAACCAGCAGAAAATGCTGGCCGCGTTCAACCGGGCCGGTGTCAGCGAGAGCCACTTTGTGGGAAGCACCGGCTATGGCTACGGAGACCGGGGCCGTGACGTGCTGGACCAGGTCTACGCCTACGCCTTTGGCGCGGAGGACGCCCTGGTGCGCCATAACTTTGTCAGCGGCACCCATACCCTCACAGTTGCCTTATTCGGTGTTTTGCGGCCGGGAGACAAGATGCTCTGCGTCACGGGCACTCCCTATGATACCATTCAGGGTGTCATTGGCATGAGTGGCCGGGAAGAGCCCGGCTGTTTAAAGGAGTTCGGCATTCAGTATGAGGAGCTGGACCTGCGGCCCGATGGCATGCCCGATTTGGAGGCCATGGAACAGCGGATCAGCCCGGAGTACAAAATGATTTATATTCAACGTTCTCGGGGCTACAGCCTGCGCCCTTCCTTGCGGGTGGAGGACATCGCTCCCATAGTGGAGATAGCCAAGCGCAAGGCGCCGGACGCCATTGTCATGGTGGATAACTGCTACGGCGAATTTGTGGAGCGGGAAGAGCCCCTGGCTGTGGGCGCCGACATGATTGCCGGCTCTCTCATCAAAAACCCCGGCGGCGGCATCGCCCCCACCGGCGGCTATATTGCGGGCCGCCGGGATCTGGTGGAGCTGTGCTCCTACCGGCTGACCACCCCTGGTACCGGCCGGGAGATTGGCTGCACCTTAGGCAACAACCGGGAGCTGTTCATGGGCGCCTTCCACGCGCCCCATGTGGCTGGAGAGGCGTTGAAAACCGCTGTGTTTGCCTCCGCTCTGTTCTCTCAGCTGGGCTTCGGCGTTACCCCCACGGTGGAAGAGAAGCGCGGGGACATCATCCAAGTGATGATGCTGGAAAACGCCAAAAACTTGATCGCCTTCTGCAAGGGCGTGCAGAAGGGCGCGCCGGTGGATTCCTTTGTGGTGCCCGAGCCCAGCGACATGCCCGGCTACGACAGCCAGGTGATTATGGCCGCTGGCGCTTTTACCCTGGGCTCCTCCATCGAGCTCTCCGCCGACGCCCCCCTCCGAGAGCCCTACGCCGCCTGGATGCAGGGCGGCCTCAATTACCACAGCGGCCAGCTTGGCATGCTCTTGGCAGCCCAGGAGATGCTGGACGAGGGCCTGTTGAACCTCCAGTAAAAACACGCAGCAAAAAGCCGCCGGGCCATGCCCGACGGCTTTTCTTGTGGGAAAAATCAGTGCAGATGCTTCCCGTCTATCCACAGCAGGGAGGTGTCGATATGCCGGACGTCCCGGGAGCCCGTGCGGGCCATGGCCGCCGCCAGTTCCCCGGTGATGTCCTCCAAGGTGTGCTGGCAGCCCTCCGGGCCCTGCTGCTGGATGGGCGGCATCAACGCCCGGCCTACGCCTACGCCGTCGGCCCCAAGGGCCAAAGCCTTAAAAACATCCATACCGTTTTCAAAAGATCCGTCTACAAAAACAGGGATCTTTCCCTTTACGGTCTCTACAATTTCCGGCAAAACCATCAATGCCGGCACCGCAGAGGCCATAATCCCGTGGTGGTGGGAGACCAGGACCCCGCCCGCCCCGGCGTCTAAACACTTCTGGGCGTCCTGGGCGCTGAGCACCCCTTTGATGAGGAAGGGCAGCTTGGTGCGCTTGCAGTAGGAGGCAATCTCTGCCAGCGTCTTGGGGCGCATGGGCATGCCCAGCACGTTGTCCGGCTGGCCCTGGCCGTTAAAGCTGTGGTCAATGTCCATGCCAATGGCCACAGCGCCCAGTTCTTCCGCCTGCTCCATGCGGGAGAAAATCTCTTTTTCATCCGCATAGGGCTTGATAATCCGCACCAAAGGCGCTCCGGTTTTGGCGATTTCCCCGTACTGCTCCAGGCTGGTCATGCCCACCCAGGTGAGGGCCCCGGCTTTGGCAGCGCCCTGGGCCATCTGCACCATGCCGTCGCCGTCCTTCCCCGGGATATGGGAGAGGGCGGCCGTCATCACCGGTGTGGAAAATTTCCTGCCGAACAGCTCCACAGAGGTGTCCGGTACCACCGCATCCATGTACCGTGTCTCCACCAAAATCCGCTCAAAATACCGCTCCGTAATGGCGTTGGAATCTCCTGGCTTCCGCCGCGTTTCCATACAGGCAACTCCTTTCCACTGTGCCCGCAGGCACGCTTTCAGCGCTTCTTACATTGGGAAAGCCGGTTGGAGCACCCGCTGCACCCAGCGCAGTGGCCGCCGCAGCCTTTGCGCCTGCGGATGGACCTTCCCGCGAAATACACAGCCACCGCCAGTAATGCCAGCAGCAGCGCGGTAAAAAATGTCCCCATGGCGCCGCCTCACACAAACAACAGGCCAATATGGTACACCGCGAAGGTGATAACCCACGCCACCGCGATCTGGAAAACCGCTGTCAGGCCCACCCATTTCCAGCTGCCAGTTTCCTTTTTGATGGTGGCCAGCGTGGCCGCGCAGGGAACATACAGCAGGGAGAAGGTCATCAGGCAGTAGGCGTTCAGCGGGCCAAAACCAATGGCAGAAAGGGCGCTCATCAAAGAGGCCATGCCCTCGGTGGAGGTGATGCTGGTCACCCCGAAGAGCACTGCTGTGGAAGACACCACCACTTCCTTGGCAGAGATGCCTGCAATCAGTGCCACCACAATCTGCCAGAACCCCAAACCGATGGGGGAGAAGAAGGGTACGATAAACCGGCCGATCATGGAGCCAAAGGTGTTGCCCATGTCCTGTGAGTACCCAGAGGGGCCGAAGTTCAGCAGCACCCACATGATGATGGAGGCTACAAAGATAGTGGTACCCGCTTTGGTGAGATAGTCCTTCACCTTTTCCCACACGTAGATGGCAATGGTCCGCGCGCTGGGCGCCTTGTACTCCGGCAGCTCGATGAGCAGGGAATTTTCCCGCTGCTTTTTCCGGTCCATCAAGTGGAGGACAAAGGCACTGGCAATGGCAACCAAAATCCCCAACAGATACATGGAATAGGCCACCAGCAGCGCGTTCTCCGGGAAGAATAGCTCGGAAAAAAGCACATAGATGGGCAGCCGGGCGCTGCAGGACATAAAGGGAGTGATCAGCATGGTCTTGTACCGGTCACGCTTGTTCTCCAGGGCACGGGAAGCCATAATAGCGGGTACCGTGCAGCCAAAGCCCAGGATCATGGGGATAAAGGACCGCCCGGAAAGCCCCAGCCTGCCCATAATGCTGTCCATCACATAGGCCACCCGGGACATGTATCCGCTGTCCTCCAAAAAGGCCAGAGCCAGAAACAGGATGAAGATATTGGGCAAAAACAGCAAAATTCCGCCTACGCCGGCGATAATGCCGTCCACTATCAGGGAGTTGAGCAGCGGCGCCACATGGAGGGCCTCCAGCCCAGCGGCCGCCCCTCCGGAGATGGCGTCCAGCCCCAGCTGGAAGTAGCCCTTCAGCCAATCGCCCACCGTAAAGGTGAGGAAGAATACCAGCGCCATGATGCACAGGAAGATGGGCAGGCCCCAAATCCGGTGGGTCAACAGCTGGTCGGCCTTGTCAGTCAGCGCTTCCTTGGCGGATTTGTTTACCAGCACCTCTTGGATGACCTCGTCGATGAAGTCATACTTCTGGTTGATGATGTCCTTCTCATAACTGCGGTCCAGCACGTCTGGAAGGTCCACTGGATAGTCCCGGGTGATCTCCGTGTCGTTCTCCAGCAGCTTGATGGCGTGCCAGCGCAAGTTATCCAAATCAGGATATTTCCGTTTCAGCGCCTCCATCAGCAGGTCGATCTTGTCCTCAAGCGCATCGCTGTACACCATCACATATTCTTCGTGGTGGTCGTGGCGGTGGCGGGTCTGCTCGGTGTGGTGATGGCTGGTGGCCTCTGTGGCCTTTTGGTCTTTGTGGTGGGCTGCTGCGTGCATCAAAATATCCAAGCCGGTCTTTCGCCGGGCGGATACCGGGATTACCGGAATTCCCAGCATTTCCGGCAGGCGGTGCAGGTCAATTTCCATGCCCCGCTTCTGCACAATGTCCATCATGTTCAGCGCCAGAATAACCGGCTTTCCCAGCTCGATCAGCTGTAAGGTCAGGTACAGGTTACGCTCCAAAGAAGAGGCGTCCGCTACATCAATGATGACATCTACGTCATCGCTCAAAATATACTGCCGGGTCACCTGTTCCTCCATGGTGTAGGAGGTTAAACTGTAGGTGCCCGGCAGGTCCACCAGCTTGTACTCGTGATCGTGGAACTGAAAGAGTCCCTCTTTTTTCTCCACCGTGACGCCAGGCCAGTTGGCCACCTTCAGGTTGGCCCCGGTATAGGCGTTGAACAACGTGGTCTTGCCGCAGTTTGGGTTCCCCACAAACCCAATAGAAAGCTCGTGTGCCATAAATTCCCATTCCCCCCTGTTTTACAGCGCTGCTACGCCAATGTGGGAGGAGATCCCCCAGCCCACAGCAAAACGCGTGCCCCGTACTTTGATAATCATGGCGCCCCTGCGTTTTTTCCGCAGTATAGAGATGGTGCTTCCCTCGATCAGCCCAAGGGCCTCTAAGCGCCGTTCCAGCTCCACAGGCAAATCCAGCCCTTTTACAATATATTGCGCGCCTGCGTTTCCCTCCTGCAAAGTCATTTGAAAAATCCCTCTTTTCTCAAAAAATCGCCGCCCAGGGCGGCGGAAGAGGAAGGACAAGGCCCTGCTGAGCCCTTAAGCCCTCTCAGGTTAGTTTACTATAAACAAACTAGCACATCCCTTTCCAATTGTCAACTTGTTAGTTTTGGCTACTTCTTTAAAACTTCGCTTCTCTCCGTTGCGCAGGGGGGTTAACGCAATTTTTTCTTGGATTTCTTCCGCTTGTGCGGAAACTGTGGTATACTGAAAATCCAAAGCTGTGCGGCGGGCTTGCCCGTCTGTGTAAACCATGGGAAAGAGAGGCGCTTTGTATGCTGTTAGCATTGGACGTTGGAAACACCAATATTACATTAGGGGTATTTGACGGGGAGCGGTTGCTGTTTGTTTCCCGCATGGCCACAGATGCCTCCCGCATGGAGGATCAATATGCCATAGAGCTTCGCGACATCCTCCATCTCTATGGGGTGCGCCGGGCCAACATCACCGGAGCGGTGCTCAGCTCTGTGGTGCCGAAGCTGACAGGCTATCTTTCCCACGGGGTGGAAAAGCTCTTTTCTGTCAAGCCCCTTATCGTCAGCTATGAGACCGTAAAGGAATTTCTGCCCATTGCCATTGACCAGCCAGAAACCACGGGTCCCGATCTGATTGCCGGGTGTGCGGGAGCGAAGGCCCTTTATTCCTGCCCCTGCATTGTCATCGACCTGGGCACGGCCACCACCCTGGTGGCTCTGGACCGGGAGGGGGTAATGGTGGGGGGCGCCATTGTGCCCGGCGTGGGGATCTCCCTGGATGCCCTCACCAGCCGCGCTGCGCTGCTGTCCTCGGTCAGCCTAGAGCCCCCCGCCCATGTGGTGGGGCGCGATACGGCGGAGTGCCTGCGTTCCGGTGTGCTCTACGGCGCTGCGGCTATGCTGGATGGGTTGTGCGACCGAATGGAACAGGAGCTGGGCTACCCCTGCCGGGTCATCGCGACGGGAGGCTTGGCCGGCTTGGTGGTTCAGCACTGCAGGCGGCAGGTGGAGTGCAGCGATACCCTTCTTCTGGAAGGGCTGAAAGAAATTTATCTCCGGGCGGGCGCAGAGCGCTGAGATCGTAAGGAAACCGTAAGAGTGCCGTATTTGCATTGAAGGGGCAGCCGTGGTACAATAAATACCGTGTTTGCGGAAGACGCGCTTGGCTTTGATTCTTTTTTGATTTCTTTTCGGTATTCTGTACTGTGGGGGAGAAGCCAGGCTGTCTCCCGCCCTATTTTGTGCATTGGATCGGTGGACTTATGGAAAAGATGGAACAGAAAAAGCAAGAGTGCGCGAAGGCGGAGAACGTGGCTCCGGCAGGGGAAGAGAAGGGGAAAAGGCGGAAAATCCCCTGGAGCATGCTTTACATTGTGGCTACCATTGTGGCAGTGCTGTTGTTTGGCTTATTCAACCGGGAGTTTGGCAATGTGTTCCGCACCATCGCCAACCTGACTCCCGGCTTTTTGACCCTGGGTGTGGTGGTCAGCCTGGTGTATTTCCTTTTCGAGGGGGAGATTTTCCGGCTGCTGCTCCATAGCCAGGGATACCACATCAGCGTGCTGGAGGGCTTGAAAAACGCCCTTTTAGGCCTGTACTATTCCTACATCACCCCCAGTTCCACTGGCGGCCAGCCGATGCAATCGGCTTATCTACTGCGGGATAAAAAGATCCCTGTGGGCATTTCCACGGCTGCGCTGATCATTAAGTTCATGTGCTTTCAGTGCGCCTTTGTTTTGGTATCGGTGGCGTCCTTTGTGGGAATGTACACGAAGCTGGCTGCGGAGAACCCAGGTATCATTCCGTTTATAATTTTAGGGCTTGGAATCAATGGCTGTTCCATTGTGTTTTTTGCCTCCTTGTTCCACAAGCCCATCCTGCATCAGATTTGCCGGTTTGCAAAATGGCTGATGGGACGGTTTGGATTCCTGCGCAGGCGCACCGGCCTTTTGAACTCCATCGACCGGTTTGAAGCGGACTTCAGCAGCTATACGGATGACTTTAAAGGAAAGCAGAAAAGCCTGATCGCCGCGATGCTGCTGTCCATTCCGCAGTTCATCTTGCAGATGAGCGTCATCTATTTTATTTTCCGGGCCTTTGGCTATCACGATGTAAGCTACCTTGAGGTGCTGGCAGTGCAGAGCATGCTGCAGGTATCGGTTTCCTTCATGCCCATGCCCGGGGCCTCCGGCGCGCAAGAGATCGGTTTTTCCTCCTTTTTCCGCAACTATTTTGTCAACGACGACCTCTATGCCGCTGTGATGGTCTGGCGCTTTTTTACCTATTATCTAGTGGTCATCGCCGGAGCCATCCTGGTGGTGGCAGACCAGTTTGTGTACCGCCGGAAGAAGCTGCGGGAGGCGCTGGCTTCTCCAGTGGCAGAGAACGTGGAGGAATATAAAGAGGAGGGAACTCAAGATGAATCGTGAGGCCGGGATAGAAGAGACCCTCTACCGCTTGGCGGTGGAGCTCATACAGAAAAGATACCCCAGGGGCTGGGGCGGCACGGCAGTGCTGCGCACAGAGCAAGATCACTACCTGACCAGCGTGGCCCTGGAGACCGCCAACGCCAGCGCAGAGCTGTGCATCGAAGTGGGCGCTATGTGCGAAGCCCACAAGCTGCAAGAGCGGGTCACCCACGGCCTGTGCCTGGTGCGGGAGGATGAGCACAGCCCCTTCACGGTGCTCACGCCCTGCGGCATCTGCCAGGAGCGCTACCGCTTCTGGGGTGAGCAGGTGCGGGTGGCGGTCACCACGCCGGACAACTCTGCGGTTCGTTTCCTTGGGAGAGCTCCAGCCCTACCACTGGAGCGCCGCTTACCCGCCGGAGGAGCTGGAACACTATCAGCCTAGGGAGGAACTTCTATGAAGGCCCTTGAAACAGAGCGCCTGATCCTTCGCCCCTGGCGGCTGGAGGACGCGGCGGACATGTATGCCTATGCCAAGAATCCCAACGTGGGCCCCAATGCCGGCTGGAAGCCCCACGAGAGCGTGGAGGAATCCAAAGCCATTTTGGAGAGCTGGATTCATAGCGACGAGGAGGAGGACATCTGGGCCATCGTCCCCAAGGAGACGGGACGGGCCTGTGGCTCTATCGGCCTCCACCAGGACGGCCGCCGCCCAGGTGTGCCCAACTGCCGGGAACTGGGCTACGTCCTGGGCCAGGAGCAGTGGGGCAAGGGCTACATGACCGAGGCCGCCAAAGCCGTCCTCCGTTACGGTTTTGCGGAGCTGGGCTTGGAGCTCATCGCCGTGCGCCACCATCTCCACAACCAGCGCTCCCGCCGGGTGATTGAAAAGTGCGGCTTCCACTATGAGGGCACTATGCGCCAATACAGCCGCCTGTACGATGGCACCATCTTGGACGGCTGTTTCTACTCCCTTACCGCCCAGGAGTTCGCCGCGGGGAAGCCCGTGCCCCGGGACAACAGTGCCTTGGCCCGGGCCATGTGCCATTATGAGGGGGACTGCGTCCAGCGGGTCAACCATTTTCTCAAGGTCCACGGCTTCGCCAAGATTATTGGGGAGGGGGAGGGCTACCCGACGGAGACACGCCAGCTGCTGGAAGCGGCGGCCCTGGTCCACGATATCGGAATCCGTCCCAGCCTGGAAAAGTATGGCAGCTCCGCCGGCCCTTACCAGGAAAAGGAGGGCCCCGCCGTCGCGAAGGCCATGCTGGAGGAACTGGGCTATCCGCCCGCCTTTGTGGAGCGGGTGTGCTTTCTGGTGGGCCACCACCACACCTACACCGCCATAGACGGAGTGGACTATCAGGCTTTGGTGGAGGCGGATTTCCTGGTCAACATTTCCGAAGACGGTATGGAGCGCCCTGCCATTGAAGCGGTCGAGAAGCAGATTTTCCGCACGGCAGTGGGCAAAGAGCTTTTGCGGACCCTGTACCTCGCATAAGGTTGTAAATGGAAGAAGCGCCGGAGAGATCTCTCCGGCGCTTCTTGTGGGTTCTATCCTTTTTTTGCGATGTCACACCCCAGTTCGTCGATCTTTTCCCGCAGCTTCAAATAATCCTCGAAAGCGGCAGGCTTTTGAGCGGGGTTGCGCAGCAGCGCGGCGGGGTGAAGGGTTGCCATCATCAGGGTTTCCCCCTTCTCAAAGAAGATGCCGTGTTCCTTGGTGATTTTGATGTCCGGCTTGATGAGCTTCATGGCGGCAATGCGTCCCAGACACACCAAGATCTTGGGCCGCAGCAGGGCGAATTGGTTGCGAAGGTAGCCGATGCAGGCCTCCTGTTCCTCGGGCTTGGGGTCTCGGTTCATAGGGGGGCGGCATTTCACAATGTTGGTGATATATACATTCGTCTTCCGGTCTAGGTCCACGGCGGCTAAAAGCTTATCCAGCAGTTGGCCGCCCCGGCCCACAAAGGGCTCTCCTTGCAGATCCTCGTTTTCTCCGGGCCCTTCCCCCACAAACATCACCTGGGCCTTGGGGTTGCCCACGCCGAACACCACGTGGTTTCGGGTTTCGCAGAGAGCGCACTTCCGGCAGCTCAGGCAGGCTTCCTCTAATTCGCTCCAATGATTCAGCATAATGTTCTCCTTACAGCGTGGATTCTCGTTCAAAATTGTACCACAGGCAGGCCGCCTTGTAAATTCCCATTGAAATTTTCCTTCTCCGGTAGTACAATGAGAGTGCAAACTGCTGGATGTTATTAAAGGAGGAATTTCCCGTGAAAGTTATGGTTGAAACATCCGCCCATCATGTCCATGTTTCCGAGGCGGATCTGGAAGCCCTGTTCGGCAAGGGCGCTACCCTCACCAATAAAAAGGACCTTTCCCAGCCTGGCCAGTTCGCCTGTGAGGAAAAGGTGGAGGTTGTGGGCCCCAAGGGCACAATGAAGATGTCCATTCTGGGCCCCACCCGTCCTGAAACCCAGGTGGAGATCTCCCTGACCGATGCCCGCAAACTGGGCGTCACCGCTCCCATCCGGGAGTCCGGCGATCTGGAAGGCACCCCTGGCTGCGTGCTGCGCGGCCCCGCTGGGGAAGTGACCATTGAAAAGGGTGTCATCGCCGCTAAACGCCACATTCACTTCAATCCCGACGAGGCCAAGGAAGCCGGCGTAGTGGACAAGCAGGTGGTCTCCGTAAAGGTGGATTACAACGGCCGTAGCCTGATCTTCGGCGATGTGGTGTGCCGCGTCAGCCCCAAGTATGCCCTGGCCATGCATGTGGATACGGATGAGTCCAATGCAGCTGCCCTTCCCGGCACGGTGGACGGGGAAATCATCCTGTAATAACCGCAAAGAGTATGAAGTATAAAAAGAAGGCAAGCGCTGTTTCGGGCGCTTGCCTTCTTTTACATCCGTCATTTTCAGCTGCCGGTCGAGCATGGGCCCTTGTGGGCCCGAGGAAATAACTAACCGAGATACCTCTGAAATCGCCCCTTGGGGGGGATTCTGGACGAGGGGCATGCGTTTTCACCCCTCCCGCAGAAGCTGAAAAATCCTGCGGAATTCCTCCGCGAATACGCTTCCCTGCTGCCAGAGAAAGGTAAAATCGTGGTGGATGGAGCAGTCCTCCAAGGGGATTTCCCGCAGCGATCCGGACTCCAGCTCCCTTTGTACCACTGGCTGATAAAAGAAAGAAACCCCCGCTCCCGCCTCTACCAGGCTTTTGATCAGATTTAGGCTGCCCAATTCCGTCCAGCGTCTAAAACTCTCCACCGAGAGGTTGTTGGCCTCCAGAACCCGTTCTAGAATGCTGCGCGTGCCGGAGCCAGGCTCCCGCACAAGAAGCCGCTCCTCCAACAGGTCTTCCAAACGGTGTACCGGACGGGCGAAGGCGTAGCCGGGGGCTGCCACGGGGATATAGCGCTGTGTGCTGTAAACAAGGCTATCGTAAGAGGAACGGTCAAAGTTTCCTTCCACTATGGCGAAGTCAATCTCGCCACGGTCCAGCAGAGAGAGCAGTTCCTGGGTGTTGGCGGCCAACATCCGCAGCCGGAGTTCCGGCTCCTTTTGAAGCAGGCGCAGCAGCGGCCCCGGCATACTGTATTCTCCGATGGTTAGGGTAGCGCCAAAGCGCAGAAGTCGCTCCTTTCCCATTTGGCGCAGGGACTCCTGCAAACGGATCGCGTCCTGGCGCATGGTGCGGGCAGTACGGAGAAACAGCTCGCCTTCCTCTGTCAAAAAGAGTTGACGGCTTTTATAGCGGAACAGCTTTGTGCCATATTGCTCTTCCAACGCCCGGACCTGCTGGGATACAGCCGGCTGGGTGATATGCAGCAGGCTGGCCGCCTTGGTAAAATTCATCGTTTCGCAGACCATTAGAAAGGTCTCTACGCGAGGGTCCAGCATGGGGCTCACCTCCTCCTCTTATTATAATATGTGGTTATTAAAAAATAAAGAAATATAATTTTACAGAATTGGTTTTTTGGGATATAGTGGAACAGCAATCCAATTCTTCAAAAGGGAAGGGAAGCGGTTCCATATGAAAAAAATCAAAAGCAATCTTCCCGGCATAGGCCTGTGTTTGGCCTTGGCGGTACCCAGTTGGCTTCTGGGACGAGTATTCCCCTTGGTGGGAGGTCCGGTGTTCGCCATACTGATAGGCATGGTGATCTCCCTGTTCTACCGGCAAAAGGGGGGTGCTCAGGCAGGCATAGCCTTTACCTCGAAGAAGATCCTGCAATATGCAGTCATTCTGCTGGGGTTTGGGCTGAATTTATCGCAAGTGGCCCAAGTGGGGGCCATGTCCTTGCCCATTATCCTCTCCACCATTACCACTTCTCTGCTGGTCAGCTTTGCGCTGTGCAAGCTGATGAAAATGCCAGCCAATATCTCCACTCTTATAGGAGTGGGCTCCTCCATTTGCGGAGGCTCGGCCATTGCTGCCACCGCCCCTGTAGTGGGTGCGGACGACGAGGAAATAGCGCAATCCATCTCTGTCATTTTCCTTTTCAACATCGCCGCCGCCCTGATCTTTCCCACGCTGGGAGGTTTTCTGGGCCTCTCGGACCAAGGCTTTGGTCTCTTTGCGGGCACCGCGGTCAATGACACTTCTTCGGTCACAGCGGCCGCGGCTGCCTGGGACGGCATGCATCCTGGCGCCAACACCTTGGATTATGCCACGATTGTAAAACTCACCCGTACGTTGGCCATCATTCCCATCACGCTGGCTCTGGCGCTTTGGCGCACTGCGGGGGCCAAGCGCTCTGGCGGAAGCCGGGAAAACCGTTTTTCCCTGAAGAAGGTATTCCCCTTTTTCATCCTGCTTTTTGTGCTTGCCTCCCTGATCACCACCGCTGCCACCTCTCTTGGCGTTCCCGCGGACTTTTTTCAGCCCTTTAAAGAGCTCTCCAAATTCTTTATCATTATGGCCATGGGGGCCATCGGTCTAAACACAAATCTCGTCAAGCTGGTGCGCACCGGCGGTAAGCCCATTTTGATGGGGTTGTGTTGTTGGGCTGCCATTGCCGCAGTCAGCCTGGGCATGCAGCGTGTGCTGGGAATTTGGTAAACACGGCCCTTGTGGCAGGAAAACTTGTCCGCTGTCTCTTCAGCACAGTTCCAGCTTCACCCGGAAGGAGATTTTGCGGGGGGTTGCCATCCCGTCAAACAGGATGACATAGGCGCCCTTGTCACGGTCTGTCTCCAGAACAGTCCCCTCCCCGAAGAGGAAGTGCCGGACGCGCTGCCCTTCCGGCAGGATGGGCGCCTCCTCTTCCGGAAGGAGGCTCTGGCTGTGGCGGATGAAGTTTTGCGCCTCCTGAAGCAGCCCTTCCTCAGGCGGCTCGGTAAAGGAAAGCAGGCTCGGGTCAATCTCCAGCAGAAAGCGGGAGGGATAGCGGGGAGAGCCGTCAAAATTTCTCCCGTCTGCTTCCGAGAGGTACAGCCCCTTTTCTGCCCGGGTAAAAGCCACAAAGGCCAGCCGGCGCTCCTCCTCCATCCCCGGCAGGGTGCGCACTTTCCGAGAGGGGAAGATGCCCTCGTTCATGCTGCAGAGGAACACATAGGGAAACTCCAGTCCCTTGGCCGCATGCACTGTCATCAGCTTTACCTGGTCTCCAGGTTCTCCCGTGTCCGCGTTGGTAAACAACGCCACATGGTTTAGATAATGGGGCAGGGTGACTTCCTCCCCGCAGGTGGTCTCATATTCATAGATGGACTGTTTCAGCTCGGCAAGGTTGTCCAAACGCTCCTGGCTTCCCTCTGTCCGAAGCATGGCCTCATAGCCGCTGGCGTCCAGCAGAGCGGACAGCACTTCTGAGACGGGCCTGCCTTCGTAGTTTTGAGAAAAATCCTTGACCAGCGAGAGAAACTGCTTTGCCTTGGTCCCTTGGAAAAGGGGGCCGTCCACATGATCCTCCAGCGCTTGATAGAGGGAGCAGCCCTGGGCCTCCGCGGCCTCCTGCAAAAAGGCCATACGCCGCTTGCCCAGGTTCCGTTTAGGGGTGTTGACCACCCTCCGGAAGGAGAGATCATCCTGATAGGCAATCATCCGCAGATAGCTCAGGGCGTCCTTGATTTCCATTCGGTCGAAGAACTGCACGCCGCTGTAAATGACATAGGGCACCTTTTCCCGCAGCAGCACCTCTTCCACCGCCCGGGTCACATAGTGGGCCCGGTAGAGCACTGCCATTTCCCGGTAGGGGACGCCCTGGCGGTGCAGCTCCTGGATCTGCCCAGCAATCCAGCCGGCCTCTGCCTCCTGGCTTCCGGCAAGGTGGCACACCACCGGGCTGCCGGAGGGCAGGGTGGGGAGGAGGGCCTTCTTAACACGGTGGGCGTTCTTGTCGATGAGGGAGTTGGCCGCCGCTAAGATCTCTGGAGTGGAGCGGTAGTTCTCCATCATCAGGATTGTTTTTGTCCCGGGAAACGCTTGGTCGAACTCCAAGAGGAATTTCACATTGGCGCCCCGCCAGGTATAGATGGTCTGATCCGGGTCCCCCACGATGAACAGGTTTTTGTGATAGCCGCACAGCACGGTCATCAGGTCGTACTGCAGCTGGTCGATGTCCTGAAATTCATCGACCATGATGTATTCCAGCCGCTCTTGCCATTTCAGGCGTATGTCCGGGTGTTCCTCAAAAATATATAGGGAGAACTTGATCAGGTCGTTGTAATCCAGCCCAAAGCACTTTTTCTCCTGGTAGAGATACCCGTAAAAGATGATGTCCCTGGCTCCGCTGGCCTGGTCATACTTTTCCTTCAGGGTGTCCAGTGGCAGGGTGATCATGTCCCGGTAATACTCTGGGTCCTTGAAAAGCTTGCGAATCTCGATCATATCCCGGGCGGCGGAAAAGGTCATATCCCGCAGGGTCAGGCCCCGTTCCTCATAGATGAGCTGCAGCATGGAGTCAATGTCCCCGTTGTCCAGCACCAAAAAGCTCTTGGGATATTGGACGGCGTGGCTGTCCTCCTGCAGGATGGAGACACAGAAACCGTGAAAGGTGTTCACGTATCCGGTGTCGTTGTCTCCGGTGAGCCGGTGGATGCGCTGGCGCATCTCGTTGGCAGATTTGTTGGTGAAGGTGACGCAGAGGATGTTGCCCGGCAGAATACCCAGTTCGTTGACCAGATAGGCAAACCGGTGGGAGAGGGCCCGGGTCTTTCCCGAGCCTGCCCCGGCAATGACCCGCACGAACCCCTCGGTGGAAGTGACAGCCTGGCGCTGGGCGCTGTTAAGGCCTTGCAGCAAATCCATGGTGAACCCTCCTGAGCAGAACATTTGTTTTTATTATACCAGAAAAGATTCTTCAGAACAAGAAGTCAGAAGATGTTTTGCGACAGCGGCCGCTGCTAAATGGGTTTGCGGGTAATTGAAAATGGAAAAGGGCCTT
>UQRL01000010.1 GCA_900543555.1 uncultured Oscillospiraceae bacterium
TTTGGCCGCCACCATTCAGGATGGCCAGGCGAACCAGCATGTGGTGGACGCCATCATAAAATCCGCAGAAGAGGGGACCTGGCTGGCGCCTTAAGGCACGGCGTTCCCTTGCATGGGAGCTAAGGGCTGCCGGAGCCTGAAAAGGCGCTGCCGGCGGCCCTTTCTGTAATAAGACAATCGGAAAGGAGCAATTTGCATGGCAAACAAAGTAGAAGTGACCTATAACCCCCAGCTGGGCTATTTGAAGACGGTGTTCACCCACCCCTTCGACTTCCTGACGGAGATCCAGAGCTACTCCCAGGAACAGAACGCCCTGGAGCTGGTGGCGGGCACCTATCAGAAAAAGACCGCACGGGTGCGCGTTGACTTGCTCACCGAGACGGCGTTCCGGTTCCGCATGTACCCGTATGAGGAGAAGGTGTTTGAAAACGCCGTGTTCCCCCTGGAGGGCCGCCAGGCCTATTCCCTGGAGGACAAGGGGGAGTGCCTGTCCCTCTCTACCGGCCGCATGGAGCTGCGGCTGCAAAAGCGGCCCTGGCAGCTCTCCGTGCTGCTGGACGGCAAGCCCCTCACCCACGAGAACGTGTGCGACTCCAACGTGGACAACATGTGCAAGTACCTTCCCATTGGTTTCGACTGCGACGGGCAGGGCAACGTGGTGAAGGTGCGGGAGACCATGTACATGTACTCGGACGAAAACTTCTACGGCTTCGGAGAGAAGTTCACCGGCTTTAATAAGCGGGGGCAGGTCATCCACTGCCGCCAGAGCGACGCCCTTTCCACCAACACGGAGCGCTCTTACCAGAACATCCCCTACTTTATGAGCAGCCGGGGGTACTCCATCCTGCTGAACACCTACACGGACAACGTCTGCGACATGGGCGTGGGCTCCGGCGTCTCCTACGGCATGGAGGTGGCGGACAAGATGCTGGACTATGTGATGTTCTGCGACCGGGATTACAAGGGCCTGCTGGAGGGCTACACCGCCCTCACCGGCCGTTCCCCCATGATCCCCAAGTGGGCCTTTGGCCTGTGGATGTCCAAGTGCAGCTACCGCACCCAGGAAGAGGTGGAGACCGTGGCCCGCACCCTGCGGGAGAAGAAGATCCCCGCGGACGTCATCCATATCGACGGCTGGCAGAAGATGAGCAATTCCGGCGTGTGGGAGTGGGACTTGGAGCGCTTCCCCAATCCCCAGGGCATGATCCAAACCCTGAAGGACCTGCACTTCCACCTCAGCTTGTGGATGTGGCCCTACATCCGGGTGGGCGCAGACAGCTATGAGTTCGCCAAGGAAAAGGGCTATCTGGTGATGAACGAGAAAGGGGAAGTGGCCACCTTCCACTCTGCCGCCACCAACGATTTCTACTTCGCCGCCTTCGACTTCACCAACCCTGAAATGGTGGAGTGGTACAAGGGCCTGGTAAAGAACGTGGTCAAGGATGGCGTGGGCGTCATCAAGACGGACTTCTCTGAGGCACTGCCCCTGGATGCCGTCTATCACGACGGCTCCAACGGCCTGCAGGGCCACAACAAGTTGCCCCTGCTCTACGCCAAGACCATCTACGAGGCCTGCGCCGAGGTGAAGCTGCCCGCCGGGGAGCGGCCCATGCTGTGGGGCCGCAGCGGCTACGCAGGCAGCCAGAATTACCCGGGCAACTGGGCGGGAGATTCCTCCACCCATGAGAACAACTTGGCCTGCGTGCTGCGCAGCGGCCTGTCCATCGGCCTTTCCGGCGTGCCCTTCTGGGGCCACGATATCGGCGGCTTCTACAACACGGACAGCGATGGATACGAGTGCCCGCCCACCGAGCAGCAGTATGTCCGCAGCGCCCAGTTCGGCCTGCTCAGCCCCTTGAGCCGCTGCCACGGCAAGACCCCCCGGGAGCCCTGGAACTTCAGCGAAAGGGCCCAGGAGATCTTCGGCGCCTACGACCGGCTCCGTTACCGCCTGGCTCCCTACCTCTATTCCACGGCCATTCAGGCCCACAACACCGGCCTGCCCATGCTGCGGGCTCTGCTGCTGGAGTTCCCCGACGACTTCACGGTGCAGAACGTGGGGATGGAATACATGTTGGGCGAAAGCCTGCTGGTGGCCCCCATCTTCGACCAGGACGACCTGCGGGTCTACCTTCCCCAGGGACAGTGGGCCTGCCTGCGCACAGGGGAGTTCACCTCCGGCGGGCGTTGGGTGCGGCCGGAGAACACCCTGGAGAATATCCCCGTTTACCTGCGGGAGAACACGGCCGTCCCCATGCGCAGCGAGGACGTCCTCTGGAGCGAGGAGAAAAACTATGAGGACCTTACCGTCCTGCTGAACATCTCCGGCTGTGTGGACCAGACCTTCTATGATGATGGGGTGGAGTACCGCTTCCGTGCCGTGCTGCAGGGAGAGCGGGCCTTGGTGGAGACCAATCTGCCGGTGAAGGCCCTGAAGATCTATGCGCAGTCCCCCATTACCGGCGCTGTCCTCAACGGGAAGGCCCTTTCCGTACAGAAGGTTTCGCCGGCCATCACCGTGGCGTGCGCGGAAAAGGGCTGATGTGTCTCAGAATGTAATAAAAATCACAAACCCGAAACCATCTGTGGATGTTTTATGAATATTATGAGCAGAAGGTAAATTCCGCAATATGGGGAAAGTAATAAATCTTATAGAGACATTTTTCGGTTCTGGCTATAATCATATCAAAGAGGTCGGACCGCTTTTGTGCAAATAGCTGTAGCCGCCCGGCCAACTCTAAAACGAAAGGATGTAAGACCATGAAGAAAAGGCTTTTAGCGATCGCCTGTGCTGCCGCAATGGTAGTGACAATGTTCGCCGGCTGTAATGGAGGCGGAGAGTCCTCCACCAGCAGCGCTGCCCAGGAGAGCAGCGGCGCCACCTCCTCCGCTGCGGATGAGAGCAGCGCCGCGGGAGAGAGCAGCACCGCGGAAGAGAGCAGTGAAGCTGCCGGCGGTGAGCTGTCCGTTTCCGGCGATGTGGAGATCGAGTTCTTCCAGCAGAAGCGCGAGGCCGTGGATTCCTTCCAGGCTGTGATCGACGCTTTTATGGAGCAGAACCCCAACATCACCGTCACCCAGAACGTGGTGCCCGATGCCGCCACCGTGCTGATGACCCGTGCCGCCACCAACGATATCCCCGAGGTGCTGATGCACTGGCCCACCGACTCCCAGTTCGTGCAGCTTGCCCAGCAGGGCCGCCTGAAGGTCCTGGACGACACCGAGGCCCTGGCCAACGTGATGGAGAACTATCAGGACGCCGTGAAGTTTGAGGACGGCCACACCTACTGCATCCCCTTCTCCGGCAACTTCATGGGCATCTTCTACGATGTGGACAAGTTTGAAGAGGCTGGCTATGAGATCCCCACCACTTGGGATGAGCTGATCGCTCTGGCTGAGGACATCAAGGGCAAGGGCGAGGTCGCCTTCATGTTCCCCGACAAGGACGCCTGGACCCTGTCCCAGCTGCAGAGCAACATCCTGGGCAAGGACCGCGCCGACAGCTCTGAGTTCTACGATCAGATGGATGCCGGCGAGACCACCTTCCAGGACGACGAACTGACCGTCCAGTCTTGGGAGAAGGTCCTCCAGCTCCACGAGTACTCTCAGGGCGACACCCTTTCCCTGGGCTATGACCAGTGCATCAGCGATTTCGCCACCGGCACCGGTTACATGTTCATCCAGGGCTCTTGGGCCGCCCCCTCCATCGAGGCTGCCAACCCCGACAAGAACTTTGACATGTTCCCCATGCCCAACGACAGCGGCGACATCCAGCAGCCTCTGGGCCTGGATACCGGCCTGTGCCTGGGTGCCGGCGTTGAGGGCGACGCTGCCATTGCCGCCGAGATGTTCCTGAACTACATTGCCAGCACCGAAGGCGCTCAGATCTATGCCGATCTGGACCACTCCCCCTCCTGCATCCAGGGCGTTGAGGCCAACATCCCCCAGGGCACTGGCGTTGTGGAGATCCTGGACGAGAAGGGCGTGTTGAGCATGGAAGTGCTGCCCGCCGGCTTTGAGGAGACCAAGCGCTCCAAGATCCAGCAGGTGCTCATCGACGGCGACATCGAGGGCCTGCTGACCACCCTTACCGAGGACTACATGGCCGCCCTGGAGTCTCAGGCTGCCCAGACCGCCGAGTAAGGAATCCCCCTTTCAAAAACAATGGACTTTCTAAGTGAGTAACCCTGTTTCTGCCGGTAAGACTCGGAAGACCTCCGGGTCTTATCGGCCCCATAGGGGGAAATTTGGAAAAACCCCCAATCCATAAGGAGGTGCGAGAACATGTCAAAGCTTCCCTCACCGGGCGGCGCCTCTGGCAAAAACGGCATGAGGACCCGCAACGCTGTAATGGTGGCGTTTACTTTGCCCGTGTTTTTGCTGTATATCTTTTTCTTCATTGTGGTCATGTTCCTGGGCGTGTATTACAGCATGACCAACTGGACCGGCATTTCCCAGACCTTCGACTTTATCGGCCTGAAGAACTACGCCACCGTGCTGTCGGACGAGCGTTTCTGGCAGGCCATCTGGTTCAACATCCGCTACGCCATCATGCTGGATATCGGCGTGATCTTGATTTCCCTGCTCATCGCCCTGGCGCTGAACAATTTGAAGGGGAAGACCAGCACCTTGTTCCGCTCCATCTTTTTCATCCCCGCCGTGCTCAGCTTGGTCACAGTGGGCCTGATTTGGAACGAGCTGTTCCTGCGTGCGTTCCCCCCCATTGGGGAGGCTTTGGGCATCGAGTGGCTTTCTAAAAGCATTTTGGGAAGCCCCGCCACCGCCATTTTCGGCATCCTGATCGTGAACCTGTGGCAGGGCTGCGCAACGCCCACCGTGCTGCTGCTGGCGGGCCTGCAGAGCGTTCCCTCTGACCTGTACGAGGCTGCCACCATCGACGGCGCCAACGCCTGGCAGAAGTTCAAGAACATCACGGTCCCCTTCCTGATCCCCATCATCACCATGTTGGTGATCACCACCACCAAGGGCGGCCTGACCATCTTCGATTACATCCAGGCCATGACTGCCGGCGGCCCCGCCCAGTCTACCGAGGCCATTGGCATTTTGATCTACCGTCACGCCATGAGCGAAGGCAAGTTCGCGCAGTCCGTGGCAGAGTCCATGTGCTTGTTCGTGATCGTTGCCATCGTCTCCTTCCTGACGATCAAGATCTCCAGTAAAAAAGAGGTAGGTGATGACACATGAGGCTATCAGCAGGCGGTAAGGCCCTAAAAATTATTTCCTATGCGTTCCTTATCATCGGCGCGGTCATTATCCTGTTCCCCTTCTACGTCACCATCATCACGGCGATGAAGACGCAGCAGCAGTCGGCGGAGAGCTTTTTCTCCTTCCCCACCAGCTTCTACCTGGAGAACTTCAAGTCTGTGTTCCAAAAGGCGGGTTACTTCAATTACTTTAAGAACTCTGCCTTGATTACGGTGGTCTCTGTGCTGTTCATTTTCCTGCTGCACCCCATGGCCGCTTACGCCATCTCCCGCAACTTCTACAAGAAGTATTTCAAGCTGGTGTATTATGTGACGCTGTGCGGCATTTTCGTCCCCTTCCAGGTGGTTATGATCCCCCTGGTGAAGTACCTGGGCGACCTGCACCTGAACAACCAGCTGGGGCTCATTGTCATGTGCGTCACCATGTCCTGTTCCCAGTCCATCTTTTTGCTGACGAACTACATCCGCTCCGTGCCCGCGGACTTGGAAGAGGCCGCCTCCATCGACGGCTGCACCACCTTTGGGGCGTACTGGCGCGTGGTGGTCCCGCTGATCAAGCCCATGACCATGACCATCCTGGTGCTGAATGTCCTGTGGGTTTGGAACGACTTCCAGATGCCCTTGATTATCCTCAACCAGGATTCCAGCACCTGGACGCTCCCCCTGTTCCAGTACAACTTCAAGTCTCAGTATACGTACGATTACAACATGGCGTTTGCCTCCTACCTAATCGCCATGGTGCCGGTGATGATCGCCTATATCTGCGCTCAGAAATACATCGTTGCCGGTTTGACCCAGGGCGCGGTCAAGAGCTGAGTTCCATTGTTTTCATGCCGCTTTTCAATTATATGCCATAACACAACATTGAGGGGCTTCCTTCATGCAAATGAAGGGAGTTCCCCTTTGTTGTTATTTTCTTTTTTGCCGGGCTTTTTTGAGAAGGCCCGGAATTCAGGCAAAACCACAGATTAGGGAGACTGAATGGATGAGGCGTTTTTTTCAGAGCATATCACTTCGGAGTAAAATTTTGTTGGGAAACCTGATGCTGCTGATCCTGCTGCTGTTCCCCAGCCTGTTCGTTTACGGCGACGCGGTGGGCAAGGCGATGGATTCCAACATCCAGTATATAGAGCAGCTCAACAACCAGGTCAACTTGAACGTGAACCTGTTGTTTTCCCCACTGGACCGCATCAATTTCATTCATTATTCCGATGGGGAACTGCGCCGCATTTTGCTGGCGGACGCCTCGGAGAAGAGCTCCATCGAGCGCTTTGAGGATGACACCTACCTGCGCAACGCGCTGAACCATGCCTTCCGCAACGACAGCTTTGTAGTCCGGGGCGGCATTGTCAACCAGTATGGCGACGCCTATTGCAGCGTTGTGGCGGATACGGAGGAGTATGGCGAGTATGTGGAGGGTATCCTGGAGGAGATCTCCTGGGAAGAGGACCCCTATGAAGCCTATTTCACCGGCGTCCATGAGGAAGTGATCCAGCAGTCTTCCAAGCAAGTGGTTACCATGGTGCAGCGCCTGTACTATTTCGGCACCTATGTGGGCACCCTCTGTGTGGATGTGAGCTACACGCGCATCGCATCCCAGTTTGACAGCACCTACACAGAGGACTCCATCAGCTTCCTCTGTGTGCTGGGGGAGGATGGGAGCCTTCTGTACAATTCCTCCTACAGTGGCTTGAGCACCAGCGTGCTGGGGGAAGAGAGGAACCTGGCCTGCCTGCGGGAGAAATCGGGAGAGCTGCTTTCGGGCGCCGGCTCCCGGGAGATCTCCATTGAGGGAAGCCGCTACCTCCTTACGGCTGTGCGCAACGGGAAAACAGGCTGGGTGCTGGTGCAGTATGCCCCCCTGGACACGCTGAACCAGGTGGTTTTCCAGGGAATTCAGAACCTGATTGTGGTCTTCGCGGTGGTGCTGGTGCTGGCGGTGCTGTTCAGCATCTTCATGTCCCGGCAGATCATCAAGCCGCTGCAGCGGATGATTGCCGGTATGCGCCTGACAGGGGAGGGGCACTTGGACCCCATGAGTATCCCAAAGCACATGCGCAAGACGGAGATCGGCGCCCTGATGGAGTATTACAACACCATGGTCCGCCGCATCAACCAGGGGATAGACACCACCCTGCTTTACGAGCTGAACAACAAGCGGATGGAGCTGAAAATGCTCCAGTACCAGATCAATCCCCATTTCCTATACAACACCCTGAACACCATCAGCGCCTTGGCCGAGATTGAGAACGTGCCCCAGATCATGGAGATCACGGACAACCTCTCCCAGCTGCTGCGCTACAACGTGATGGAGAACAGCGTGGTCCCAGTGGCGGATGAGATCCACTTTGCCCGCAATTACCTGCAGATCCAAAACGTCCGGTTCCCCGGGCGGTTTCAAACGGAGATCCGGATTCCCCCCGAGGTGGAGGGTTGCTACATGCTCAAGTTCCTGCTGCAGCCGGTGGTGGAAAACTGCTTTTCCCACGGCCTGTGCGATAAGCGCACCGGCGCCCAGGTGTGCATTACGGGCCGGCGGGAAGGGGAGGAGCTGTTTCTCTCCGTTTATGACAACGGCGTGGGCATGCGGCCCGGGGAGTGCGCGGAATGGAACCGGCGCCTGCAGGAGGGGGAAGACCGCACGCAGGCCAATGACAGCATTGGCCTGGTCAACGTGAATGCCCGCATCCGCTCCTTCTACGGAGGGGCTTACGGTGTCCGGCTGGAGAGCAGCCCCGGAGAGTTCACCCGGGTGACGCTGCACCTTCGGGCCCTGGAGACAGGGCAGGACCTCTTGGGCCGGGAAGAACCCAAGGGGCTTCTATAAATACTGATCAAAAGGAGAAAGGTATGCGTGTACTGGTTGCAGACGACGAATATTATGCCCGCAAAGCGATCTTGAAAATTTTGGCGGAACTGGACGTGGAGGTGGCCGCCGACATGGAGACCGGCCAGGAGGTCATCGACTATCTGGAGCGGGACCCTCAAATTGACGCGGTGATCACAGACATCCGCATGCCAGAGGTCAATGGCCTGCAGGTGGCCGAATATGTCAGCCGCGTTCATCCTGAGGTAGCGGTGCTGATTGTGACAGGCTATGCGGATTTCAATTACGCCCAGCAGGCGTTGCGCTATGGCGTCAAAGATTACATCACCAAGCCCATTCGCCGAGAGACCATCAAAAAGGCATTGGATAACGTCTCTCTGGCCCAGCTGCGGAAGGAGACCGCCCACCAGGCCTATGGGCGCGAGACCGACCTGGAGTTTACCATGGAGCAGCTCTCTGTCAAAGAGCTGGCCCAAAATCCAGATTTGCAGCGGACGTTTATGAAGCGTTCCCTGCAATATATGGGGACCCGGGAGTACCGGATCCTTTTGCTGCAAACCGACCCGGAGGCTTCCCCCGAGCAGCGGGAGTGCATCCGCTCCTGGCTGCAGCTGGAAGCCGGCACCCGGGAGTGCCAGGTGTTTTTCTTCCAAAATGCCCAGGAGTATGTGCTGCTGGCCTTTTTCCAGAACCCCGAGACCAGCCTTTACAGCTTGAAGGATTGTGCCAAGCGCATCCTGCGTAAGCTCCCAGAGCTGGGCGGACTGCAGGGAAGCGCTGCCATTGGGCGCTCTCACCGGGGAGTGGGGGAGCTGTACAGCGCGTACAAAGAGGCGGTGTACGCCATCAACCAGCGGCTGTTGAAGGGGTGGGGAAGGGCCTTCGTGTATGAGACGGAAAAGAACCGCTCCTCAGTTTCCTTTCCCAATGAGGAGTCCGCGCTGGAAGATGCCCTGAAGCGCATGGACTTCGAGGACTCCCGCAAGGTGATCAAGAACATCCTCAACGACCCCCGCCTGCGGGAACAGGGGAACAGCTACGATTTGTACGAGCAGGTTGTCCACATCCTGGGGGTGTTCATGCGCTACTATGACCGCCTTTCGTCGGATCAAGGCGGTGATGACAGCGTCCGGCTGCTGTTTTCCCAGCGGTATGACCTGTACAACTTCAAGCACATGGATGAGCTGGAGGCCTACCTGTTGAGCATTGTTCAGGGAATTTGCTGCCAGGCCAAGCGGGAGAGCGATGGGGATGACATTATCCGCAGCATCATCGACTACATAGACCGCAGTTATCAGTATGACATTACGCTACAGGAGCTGGCGGAGAAAAAGTACTTTATGAACGCCTCGTACCTGAGCCGCCTGTTCAAGGCCAAGTGCGGTAAGACGTTTTCCAAATACCTGATAGAATATCGCTTGGAGAAATCTCGGGAGCTGTTGGAGAAGACCATCCTCAAGGTCAGCGATATTGCCGCCCATGTGGGCTACAACGACGTATCGCACTACATCCAGTCTTTCCGCAAGGTCTATGGCGTCACGCCGGAGCAGTACCGGAACAGCCTGGAAAAGCCGGAAGAGTAAAGCGGCGGGGCAGGGCGGAAGAGAGTCCCCACGGTGAGAAGTGAAAGGGTTTGCTGTTTTGCGGGTGCAGAATGGCAGGCCCTGTTTTTATGGGCTGAAAGGGCGGCCCGGAATGCGTGCCCTGGGAAAGCAAGAGGGTGAGAACACGCTGAGGCGGGGAAAATAACAAAAAATTTACAAAAAATCAAAAAAAGCTTGACATTTTGTGGGGCGAAGGCTATAATGGCCGCAAAGAAACAAATTTAGTAAATTTGTTTCTCAAAAGGGGGGAGGAAATGTGAACATCCGGGAAATCGCCCAGCTGGCAGGCGTTTCTATCTCCACGGTTTCCAAGGTGCTGAACCGGAAGGACCAGGCCATCAGTGAGGAAACCCGGCGCAAGGTTTTGGCTGTGATGAAGGAAAACCACTACCAGCCCTACGTTGTTTCCCGCTTCTATGGGAGCTCGCATTCCTTCCTGATTGGGGCTGTGCTCTGCAAGCGCCCGGGAATCGAGCGCTTCTTAGAGACACTGATGGAAGCGGCCGCCCAGCAGGGGTACTCTGTTCTGGCCCGCTTTGCCCAGTCCCCCGAAGAGGAAAAAGAGGCGTTGGAGGTCCTGCGGGGCTACCCTTTGGATGGGCTGGTGCTCTGCCGCGGGATGGAATTTGAAGAGGAGCCGGATTTAGAATCGCTGGGGGTTCCCACCTGCGTCCTCCAGTTGACGCGGGGAAAAACCTCCCCCTACCCGGGGATTGATTTGGAGCAGACCGGCTGGAAAGCCGCTCAGGCGCTGGCAGAGCGGAAGCACAGGAACTTTTTCTGTGTGGTGCACGGGGATTCTCAGGAGGAAAAGACCTTTGTGGAGGGCGTGCAGAAATACCTTTCCCAAAGCAGGCCTTCCTTACCCCTTCCCTTTGTCTGCCGGTATGAGAAGATGGGACTTCCCACAAACCTGCTGTTGGAAAACACAGCGGCGCTTTGCTACGATACCGACCTGGCAGAGAAAGTGTATGAGGAAGCGCTTCGGAAAAACCGGCGGATTCCCAAATACTTGTCCGTGCTGAGCCTGGAGTGGGGAATGGCCCAAGGCTTTCTCCCCAAGCTGGCCACGGTGAGGCTGCCTTTTGAAACCATGGCGGAAAAGGCCTGCCAAGAAGTGGTGCGGAAAATTGAAACCCCCTCCGCGCCGGCGGTGGACTGGTCCCCTGTGGAATTTTCCCTTCAAGAGGGGGAAAGCTTGGGGCTGCCCCTCAGTGAACAGGGGCAAAAGGTTGTAGTGGTTGGGTCTATCAACATGGATACCACCATTGCCCTGTCTGATTTTCCCCGGGTGGGGCAGACCTCCATTTCCAACTCCCGGGTGATCTCCCCCGGAGGGAAAGGGCTGAACCAGGCGGTTGCAGTGGCCAAGCTGGAGGGAACCGCCGTCTTGATAGGCAAGGTGGGAAAGGATTATGAGGGAAGCAAGGTGTGGGATCACCTGCAGCAAAACCGGGTGAGTGTGGAGTATGTGCGCAGAACCTCCCGGGATTCCACAGGGAATGCCTACATCTGTGTGCAGCAGGACGGCGAAAGCGGGATCATGGTCTATAAAGGCGCCAATGCCATGCTGACCTCAGAGGAGCTGATCGAGAGCAAAGATGCCTTCGATCGTGCGGAATATTGTTTGCTTTCAACGGAGTTAGATAACGAAGCGATAGAAACAGCGGCCCAGCTGGCTTGGGAAAGAGAGGTGAAAATTGTAATCAAGCCGGCCGCTCTGGACCGGATCAGTGACGAACTGCTGGAGAGAACCTTTATCTTCCTGCCAAATTCCAAAGAGAGCGCCCGCCTTTGCCCAGGGGAGTCCCAGGTGGAGCAGCAGGCGGAAGCCTTCTTGAAAAGAGGCGCAAAGCATGTCATTGTCACGCTGGGCCATGAGGGCTGCTATTGGACCGATGGAAAGAATTCCCAAAGGTTTCCCGCGGCGGATTTTGAAACGGTGGATACCACGGGTGCGGCAGATGCATTTGCGGCCGCGTTGGTTGTCTGCCTGACCAAGGGGCTGGATATGCGGGAGGCGATCCATCGCGCTACGGTGGCAGCGGGTTTCTCCACCACAAAGTGGGGGGTGACCGACGCCATGATCGACTGGGACACACTGGAGTTCTTGTGTTCCGCAAAGAATACACTTCGTCAATTTAGGAGGTAATGAAATGAAAAGATTTTTGGCAATGTTTTTAGCAGTTGCCCTTCTTTCCACCCTGCTTTTCGGGTGCTCCAGCGGGAGCTCTCAGAGCAGTAGTGCGGGAGGAAACACCGAGTCGGGTGAAGCGTCCGGGACGAGCGCGGAGGAGGCCTCCTCCAGTGGTAACGGGGAGCCCGTTACCATTCAAGTTGCTGTCAGCGGAAGTGCCCAGGAGTTGGACATCCACCAGCAGAAGTTCGACCTGTACACGGAAGAGCATCCCAACGTGACCATCGAGCCGGTGGACATTGGCACCGAGCGTTTCCAGAAGCTGATGACCCTGATCGGCTCCGGCACAGCCCCGGATATCATCTATATCAACGAGTGGTGCTATTCGTTGGCCTACCGGGACGTGCTGATGGCTTTGGATTCTTTCATCGAGGCGGATGAGGACTTTGACCTGTCCTACTACCCCGAATCCCTGCTGGTGCCCCTGCGCTATGAGGACCAGCTGTACGCCCTGCCTCAGGAAGTTTCCCCTTATGTCATGTACTATAATAAGGACATGTTTGAGGCCGCTGGCTTGGACTTGCCCACTGACGATTGGACGATGGATGATTTTTACGCTGCTGCCAAAGCTTTAACTAACCCTGATGAAAATGTCTATGGTTATCGTCATCCCGGCGCATGGGCTGACCAGATTTTGAATTGGTTTAGCCTTTCTGGCGTTGAGTTCGATACCAGTGGTACAGAAGTAAAGGGTTTGGATACCCCTGAGGCACTGAGTGCTCTAGAGTTTCTGTACAACCTGGTAGTGGTGGATAAGCTCTCCCCTAACCCTGCGGCTTTGACGGCTATGGGCAAGAGTGCAGACGCCATGTTCCGCAACCAGTCAGTAGCCATGGAAGCTTCTGGGCTTTGGACCCTCCCCACCTATAAGGCAGATCCCTTGTCCTTTGAATGGGATGTCGTGCGCATGCCTCAGGGTGAAACTCGTAAAGTGAAAGCTGGTATCCTGAACTGGGGTATCTCCGCCGATACGAAGAACCCCGACGCCGTTTGGGATTTGCTGAAATTCCTGGCTGGTCCCGAGGGGATGCGTATTGTGGCCGAGAGCAACATGGCTCTTCCTGCCAGTACGGATGAGGATGCAAACCAAATTGTTCTAGATACTCATTTCCCTGAAAATGTTAAAGCCTTTGTGGACTCTGTGCCCGATGTGGATATGACCGACCAGCTGTCCATTTACCGCACAGAGGTCAACACCAAGCTGCAGGAGCTGGTGGACAAAATGCTGATCGGTGAGAGCACCCCGGAAGAGACCCAGCAGGCGCTCATCAAAGAGATCAACGCCATTCTGGCCGGATGATGCTGCCAGATATCCTGTAGGATGAGAGAGCGTGGGGAACTTTTCACTTGTGTAGAAGTTCCCCCTTCTTTTTAAGAAGGAAACCAGGCAAGGCTTGGACTATTTGGGATTGAGGTGATTTGGAAAATGGCGGCGCAGACCTCCGCAAAAAAGAGGAAGCCCATTGGGGCCAACGAGACCTTTTGGGGTTATATATTTCTTCTGCCGGTAATTCTTGGCTTTATCGTGTTTACAATCTTCCCTGTTGTCATGTCCTTTTATTACAGCCTGACGGACTACGACGGGGTGACGCCTCCCAAATTTATTGGGATACAGAACTACATCGACCTGTTCACCAACGGGGACTTTGGCGAGGCCCTGTGGCACACAGTTTACTTTACCATCGGCACAGTGCCCCTGGGGACCATTCTGGCCATTCTGGTGGCTGTGCTTCTAAACCAGAAAATCCGGGGACTGAATTTGTACAAGACCGCTTTTTTCATTCCGGTTATTGTCTCCTACACCTCCATTGCCATGGTGTGGCAGTGGCTGTATAACGACGATTTCGGCTTGATCAACTCCGGTTTGAACTCCATTGGCCTTCCCAGTGTCCCCTGGCTGACCAGCAGCGCCTGGGCCATGCCTTCGGTCATCATTATGAGCATCTGGAAAAGCCTGGGCTTTAACTCGGTGATCCTGCTGGCGGGCGTCCAGGGCGTTTCCCCGGCGATCTATGAGGCGGCGGATATTGATGGGGCCAACGTGGTGCAGAAGTTCTTCCGCATCACCCTGCCCATGCTCAAGCCCACCGTCATGTTTGTTATGATTATCAGCATGATCAACTCCTTCCAGGCGTTCGACCAAATCTACATCATGACCAAGGGCGGCCCGGGCACAGCCACGCAGGTGGTGAGCTACCTGGTGTACATGAACGCCTTCCAGTACTTTAAGCAGGGCTATGCTTCTGCCATGGCCTATATCCTGTTCATCATTATTTTCGTGGCCAGCATTATCCAGCTGAAGGTCAGCGAAAAGAACAGCCTGTGAGAGGAGGGGACAAGAATGGAACAAACCGCAGTACGCAAAGGCAAGGGGAAAAAGATCGCTTTCCGCGCGCTCACCCATGTGGTGCTGATCCTCTGCTCCCTCACCATGCTGATCCCATTTTTGTGGATGATTTCCAGCTCCCTAAAGAACATGGACGAGCTGTTTGCTGTGCCTCCCTATTGGATTCCTAAGGATGTTGCTTGGGAAAACTATGTGTATATGTTCGAACAGGCTCCTTGGGTTACCTATTTTGTCAACACAGCTGTTATCACGGTAGTAACTATCTTAGGCCAGCTGATAACCTGCTCTTTGGCGGCCTATGCTTTTGCTAGATTAAGGTTTAAAGGAAGAAACTTAATTTTTATTATCTATCTGGGCACGATGATGATTCCCTTCCAGGTGGTGATGATCCCTCAGTTCCAGATTATCAAAGTGCTGGGCTTGATCGACAACATCTGGTCCCTGATTGTCATTGGCATTTTTAATGCCTTTGGCACCTTCCTTCTGCGGCAGTTCTTCTTAACGCTGCCCCGAGAGCTGGAAGAGGCGGCCATGATTGACGGCTGCAGCTATCCGCGCATCTTTTGGGAGATCATCATTAAGAATTCCAAGCCCGCTCTGATGACGCTGGTCATCTTTACCTTTATGAACACCTGGAACGATTTCCTGCGGCCGCTGATCTTTTTGAACAGCCAGGAAAACTGGACCCTTTCCATGGGCCTGGCAAAGTTCCAGGGGACGTATGTGACCCAGTGGAATCAGATGATGGCCGGGGCTCTCATCACCATGCTGCCCATCTTGGTGGTGTACATCTTCGCCCAGAAGTACTTTGTACAGGGCATTGTGATGAGCGGTATTAAAGATTGATTTTCTGAAAGGAGAGACAACTGTGAAACTGCCAGAAAATTACATGGAACGCGTCTATTCCGGCTGGCTGGGAAAGGTCATCGGCATCCGGCTGGGAGCCGCTGTGGAGGGCTGGTCCTACGAGCGCATCCAAAACGTGTTTGGAGAGCTGTGGGAGTATCCCGCCCAGTACAAAAACTTCGCCGCGGATGATGACAGCAACGGACCCATGTTCTTCATCCGCTCTCTGGAGGACTGCAAGGACCTGCAGAGCTTTTCCGCCCAGGATGTGGCCGATGCCCTGTTGAACTACGCCCCCTATGAGCACGGATTTTTCTGGTGGGGCGGCTATGGTGTCTCCACCGAGCATACGGCTTATCTGAACCTGCGCAACGGCATTCCCGCGCCCCGCAGCGGCAGTGTGGAGCAGAACGGCTCCACCATGGCGGAGCAGATTGGCGGGCAAATCTTCATCGACCCCTGGGGCCTGGTATCCCCCGGCAACCCAGAGCAGGCGGCCCGCTTGGCGGAAAAAGCCGCCAGCGTCACCCACGGCGGCAACGGCGTGTGGGGCGGCGTCTATGTGGCCTGCGCCATCAGCCTGGCCTTTGTGGAGCCCAACCTGGAATCCGTCCTGGAAAAGGCCTTGCACTACATCCCCCAGGACTGTGAATACGCCCGGGTGGTCCGTGCCGTCACCGCCTTCTACCGGGAGCATCCGGACAATTGGCGGGAGTGCTTCCAGTATGTCCACGACAACTTCGGTTATGACAAATATCCCGGCAACTGCCATATCATCCCCAATGCCGCGGTAATGATCCTCTCCATGCTCTATGGCGGCGGGGACTTTGCCAAGACCCTGTGCATCTGCAACATGTGCGGCTGGGATACGGACTGCAACGTGGGCAATGTGGGCTGCATCATGGGTGTGCATTGCGGCCTGGAAGGCATCGACTATGACAAGTGGCGGGCGCCCATCAACGATTTCCTGGCTTGTTCCAGCGCGGTGCCCTCTCTCAATGCCATGGACGTGCCCTATGGGGCTGCCTACTTTGCCAAGATGGCCTACCGCTTGGCGGGGGAGACCCCCCCTGCGCCCTGGGACAAGCTGCTGGGAGAGGGCCTGGAGAGCTGCCATTTCGAGTTCCCCGGCAGCACCCACGCCATCCGCAGCCGTGGCGATGCCCTGTGCCACATCCGCAATACGGAGGAGCAGGCCCATACGGGGAGCCGCTCCCTGAAGGTCACCGCCGCCGGCCTGGGGGCCGGGGAAGAGGCCTTCTTCTACAAGCAGACCTATTACAGCGCGGAGGACTTCAGCGACTCCCGCTATGACCCCTTCTTCGCGCCCCTGGTGTACCCCGGCCAGACCCTGCACCTCAGTGTGCTGCCCCAGCCCTGCGGGAACTTGGATGCCTTTGCCCGGCTCTATGCCAAAAACGGCGCCACCGGAGAAGTGTTCCGCGGGGAAAAGGTCCCGGCGGATGGGCAGTGGCATGAGCTGGCCCTCCCCATTCCCGGAGGCCAGGAAGGGTATATCCAAGAGGTGGGCGTCATCCTCTGCGGCACCTCCAGCGGCTTCGGCCAAGGGGATCTGTGCGCGTACCTGGATGACCTGTATGTGGACGGCGCACCGGATTACTGCCTGGACTTCTCCCGCATGGAGATGAATTGCTGGACCGGCCTCCACCAGGACGTTCCCCAGTTTGGGCGGCTGAAGGGCCACACCTATCTGGAGGGGCCCTGGCTCAGCCTTTCCTGCGCCGACTTTGGGGAGATGTATACGGGCCATCACTTGTGGGAAGATTACAGCCTTTCCTGCACGCTGCGGCCTGTCACAGGCCAGGTACACCTGCTGCAGGCCCGGGTGCAGGGAGCTATGCGCAGCTATGCCGCAGGCTTCTATGGCTCGGGAAAAGCAGCCCTTCTGAAGAACCAGAACGGCTATCAGGTGGCGGAAGAGGCCAGCTTCCCCTGGGAGGCTGGCAAGGAGTACCGTTTAACCCTCTCCGTGAAGGGGAACACCGTCACGCTGGCGGTGGATGGGAGCAAGATTCTGGAGTGGGAGGACCCCCAGCCCCTGGAGCATGGCTGCGCGGGTGTGGCTGTGCAGAAGGGCAGCCACTGCCTGTATAAGGATTGGAAGATAAGGAGCTGCGAGGAATTATGAAAAAGCTGCTGGTCATCGGAAGCCTGAACATGGATTTCGTCACCAACGTGCCCCATCCCCTGGCAGTGGGAGAGACGATGCTTGCCCAAGATCTGCGGCTGGTCCCCGGGGGAAAGGGAGCAAACCAGGCCTATGCCATGGGCAGGCTGGGAGGCTGCGCCGCCATGCTGGGCGCTGTAGGGGCCGACCTTCACGGCCAGCGGCTCAAGCAGAACCTGAGCAAGGTGGGGGTGGATGTGTCCGCCTTGAAGGAATCGCAGGAACAGCCCACCGGCATGGCGGTCATCACCGTGCTGCCCCATGGGGACAACAGCATACTGGTGCTGCCGGGGGCCAACAGCCAGGTGACCCCCGCGTATGTCCAACAGCACATGGACCTGCTGGAGGCCTGCGACTATGTGGTCTTCCAGCTGGAGATTCCCCTGGAAACCGTGGTGTACGCCGCAAAAGAGGCGTCCCGCCTGGGGAAAAAGGTCATTCTGGACCCCGCACCCGCGGTGCCCGGCCTGCCAGAGGAACTGCTGCAAAGCCTGTACCTCATCAAGCCCAATGAGACAGAGCTATCCATCCTGACTGGCCGGCCCCATGACCCGGCCCGCCTGCGGGAGGACGCCCTTTCCCTGCAGGCCCGTGGAGTGAAAAATGTGTTGGTCACCTTGGGCGGGGCGGGTTCCTACCTGCTGCGAGAGGATGGAACAGAGGCCCGCATCCCCGCGGACAGCACGGTAAAGGTGGTGGATACCACGGCAGCCGGGGATAGCTATATGGGCGCCCTGGCGGTGGCCCTCTCCCAGGGGAAGGGCCTGGAAGAGGCGGCCCGCTTTGCCTCCCGCGTGTCGGACATTGTGGTGTCCCGGCCGGGGGCGCAGACCTCCATCCCCTCTCTGGAGGAGTTGGAAGAAAGCGCCGCCCAATAGACGGAAAGCAACGAAAAGCTCCCTTAGGGTTGCCCTGGGGAGCTTTTTTGTGCGTGTATCTCAAAAAGTCATGGTTTTCATATGATTTATTGAAAAAATTGCAGATGAAACTATTGAAAGAGAGGCGATGGCGTAGTAGAATAAAATTAGAATTTTTTAAATGGGAGGTATAAGGTTCCAATGAACGAATTTTCCATGACGAAGACATCCCCCATTGTTTCCACCACCAAGGGGAAGCTGCGGGGCTTCCATTACAACGGTGTGGACCACTTCTTTGGCATCCGCTACGCCAAAGCCAAGCGTTTTCAAATGCCTGAGCCCGTCCCCGCCTGGGAAGGCGTGCGGGATGCGGGCAGCTACGGTATGATTTGCCCTGTGCTCTATGAGCCCCGGCCCACCGGAGAGGTGATGATCCCCCACCGGTTCTGGCCCTCTTCCGAGCACTGCCAGTATTTGAACATCTGGACCTCCAGCTGCGGCCCCAGCGCCAAGAAGCCGGTGCTGTTCTGGATTCACGGCGGCGGCTTTTCCTCTGGCTCTTCCATCGAGCAGGTCTGCTACGACGGCTTCAATATGGCCAAGCTGGATGACGTGGTGGTGGTCACGGTGAACCACCGCCTGAACGCTTTTGGCTATCTGGATCTTTCCGATTTTGGGGAGAAATATAAGAACTCCGTGAACGTGGGCATGGCCGACCTGGTAGAGGCTCTCCGCTGGGTGCGGGACAACATCGCCTGCTTTGGCGGGGACCCGGACAATGTGACCATCTTCGGCCAGTCCGGCGGCGGTATGAAGGTGACCGTGCTGGGACAGATCCCCGAGGCTGAGGGCCTGTTCCACAAGATGATCGTCATGTCCGGCGTGGTGAAAGATGACTTTGTCTCCACCTGTACCCCCAAAGAGCTGGTTCTGGAGGTTTTGAAGAACCTGCGCATTGAGGAAAAAGATGTGGAGAAGCTGGAAAAGGTGCCGGTGCCCCAGTTTATCTGGGCGGTGAACCAGGCCACGAAGGCTTTGGAAGCCCAGGGAAAGCAGATCAACTGGTCCCCCATGCCCAACGAGTACTATACCAGCGATCCCCTCCATGGCGGTTTCAGCCCCGCTTCGCTGAAGATTCCCACCATGGTGGGCACCGTCATTGCGGAGTTTGGCGAAGTGCAGGATTACGGCGAGCGGTCTCAGCTCCCTGTGGAAGAGCAGGAGCGCCTGGTGAAGGAGTACTATGGGGAAGAGGGCGGCCAGAAGATTTTGGACGCCTTCCGCAAGGTCTACCCCAATACGCCGGTCATCTACGCCACAGACCTGGAGAATTTCTTCCTGGCGGATACGGTGGAGTATGTGAAGAAGAAGGCCGCGGAGGCCAGCGCTCCCGTCTACAATTACATGTTCGCCAAGATCTTCGATTACGACGGCGGCCGGGCAGCTTGGCACTGCGCGGATATCCCCTATTTCTTCCACAACGCACAGCTCATCCCCATTTGCCACCAGCCGGGCTGGGAAGAGCTGGAGCGGGTCATGTGCGGGGCCTTTGTGAACTTCGCCAAGACCGGTGACCCCAATGTGGAGGGGCTGCCCCGCTGGGAGCCCTGCAAGGATGGCAAAATGCTGACCATGGTTTTCGACAACACCTGCTATGTCAACGAAAATATGCAGGATGAGCTGCTGCCCTTGGTGCAGCAGTACAAGCCCCGGTTCCAGTTCCAAGGGGCCACGCCTGAGGACGAGGACGGCGAGTCCGGCAACGCCTGGGTGTTCTAAGCACGCCTGATGACACAGTGAAAAGCGGCCCGTTCCCCCTAATCCAGGGGACGGGCCGCTTTTTTATGTTTTTCCAGGGCTCAGGAGAGCTCCTGCAGCCCCATGATGTCATCCACGGGCAGAGAAAAGAGAACGCCCCGGCAGTCGGTTTTCAGGCCGGCCTCCCGGTTGATGGCCTGCATCACCGGCAGCTTTTGGGCTGTGGGCACAAGAATGGCCACAATCTCCTTTTCCGGCTGCAGGGTGAAGCCCAGCATATTCTGTACGTCCTCATAGCCCACACGGCGGGCATAAATAACCGTGCCGCCCCGTGCCCCGGCGCTGCGGGCGGCCTCCATCACTTGGTCGGAGCTGCCCCGGTTGACAATGGTCAGCACCAGCTGATAGGGGTGGCCGGTTTTCTTGGCTTCTTCCATAGCAGGTTCCTCCTTTTCATATTCCGGCTTCAAAAGCACTTGGGGAATTTGGGCGCTGATGCCAGAGAGGGGGATGGTGAACAAAATGCCCCTGCCCGGGGTGGATAAGTCCAGCACCCGGTGTACTTCGGGCAGCAGGGGCGGAATGCGGCTGGCGGGGGCCAGCGTCCAAACCAGCTCCTTGGCGGTTTCGTCCAGGCCAAAGTAGTTTAAAATCTTCGAGCTGGCTGTGCCTGCGCCCAGGCAGGCAAAGTCAAAGTGAAGGTGGTGAGAGCGGTACAGGTCCACAGCCTTGGTGCCCTTGCCCCGGTCCACAATGGTGATAATCAGTTTAAAATGTTCCACAGGCAGCCTCCTTATACGTCGTCGAACTCGATGATGTCCTCAGAGGACATGGTGGAGGCCTCGTCCTCGGTGACCTCCACGGTGCGGCGCAGCTTCCATTGATAGACGGCGCCCAGGCATTGAATGGTGACCAGGGGCGTCATGGCCACCATGGCCACAATGCCGAAAGCGTCTGTCAGCACATTGCCGCCCAGGGCGCTGCAGGCGCCCATGGAGAAGGGCAGCAGGAAGGTGGCCGTCATCGGGCCGCTGGCCACACCGCCGGAGTCAAAGGCGATGGCCGTAAAAATCTTGGGGACCTTGCGGGAGAGGAGCAGGGCAATGGCATAGCCCGGCACCAGAAACCACAGAATGGAAATGCCCGTGAGCACGCGGGTCATGGCCAATCCCACAGAGAGGGCCACGCCAATGGAGAGGCTCAGATTCATGGCGCGCTGGGGAATGGCGCCGCCGGTGACCTCTTCCACCTGTTTGTTCAGCACATGGACCGCGGGCTCTGCCGCCACAATAAAGTAGCCCACCACCATGCCGATGGGAATGAGCACCCAGTTGTAGGGCAGCTCCGCAATCGTGCTGCCCAAGTAGTTGCCCGCAGGCATAAAGCCCACATTCACGCCGGTGAGGAACAGCACCAGCCCCACATAGGTGTAGGCAACACCCACCAAAAGGCGGATGAGGGCGTCTTTTTTCAAGTGAAGGGAAAAAATTTGGAAAAGCGCAAAGAAAACCACCACCGGCAGCAGGCCCAGCGCCACCTCGCTCATATATTCCGGGAAGCCCTCCAGAAACTGCATCCCGGCCTCCCGGGTGGTGAAGGTGTCGGTTACCGTAAAGGGCGTGTAAGAGATCTCTGTGCCGCTGAGGCAGAGCCCCATGATGAGCACCGCCAGAATGGGGCCAATGCTGCACAAAGCCACCATGCCAAAGCTGTTGTCCTCTGCCTGCCTGCCGCTGCTGTGGGCAGAAGCCACGCCAATACCCAGGGCCATGATAAAGGGCACAGTGATGGGCCCCGTGGTGACGCCGCCGGCGTCAAAGGCCACGGCTAAAAACTCCTTGGGGACAAAAAGGGCCAGAAGAAAGACAAGAATGTAGAACGCCATCAGCAGGCTGTTAAGGGAGAATTTCTCCTTTAGGGTGTTTACCACCGAGATCACCAGAAACACGCCCACCCCCGCGGCCACGGTGAGGATGATGACCATGTCGGGCACAGCGGGCACTTGGTTTGCCAGCACCTGCAGGTCCGGCTCTGCCATGGTGATGAAGGCGCCAATCAAGAAGACAATGGGAAGAATGGGCCAGATAGAGCGCTTCCCCATCCGGACCACCTCGCCGCCCACGCCGTCTCCCATAGGCATCATCGCCATATCGGCGCCCAGAGAGAACAGCCCCATGCCCACAATGAGCAGAATGGCCCCCAGCAGGAACATCACCAGGGTGCCCACCGGCATTTCAGGAGCCAGGGTAAAGCTCAACAGCAGCACAATGGCTGTAATGGGCATGACGGAGGATAAAGATTCCAAAGTTTTTGCTTTTAGATTTTTGCGCATCGCTACACTTCGCTTTCATAGGATTTTGCCCCGCTGACCCGGGGGATTGTAAAGTTAGGACGTATTCTCAGGGACGGAAAATGCCCGCGCGCAAGGGCCCGCAGTCCCTATATTAATATAAGTATACCAGAAAAATCCCTCCATGACCAGAAAAAGCAGGAGGAAGATCCGCTTTTTCTCCCCCACCCCCACTTTTTCAGGGAGGCGCCGCTGTGCACAGTCCAAAAAATAGGACGGTCAATGAAAAAAGGCACCGGGAAAAATCCCCAGCGCCTTTGCTGTTCTGCCTTCAAATGGTTCTGTTACAGTTCCTGGCGGCCCTCCATGGCCCGCTGCAATGTCACTTCATCGGCGTATTCCAGGTCGCCGCCCACGGGAATGCCGTAGGCAAGCCGGGTCACTTTAATGCCAAGCGGTTTGAGCAGCCGGGAAAGGTACATGGCAGTGGCCTCCCCCTCTACCGTGGGGTTGGTGGCCATGATGACCTCTTCCACATGGCTGTCCATGCGGGCCAACAGCTCCTTGATTTTCAGCTGGTCCGGCCCCACCCCGGAAAGGGGGGAAATGGCCCCGTGCAGCACATGGTACAGGCCGTTGTACTCCCCGGCCCTCTCCAAAGCGAACACGTCCTTGGGCTCCTCCACCACACAGATCAAGCTCTTGTCCCGGCTGTCGCTGCGGCACACAGGGCACAGCTCCTGGTCGGTCAGGTTGCAGCAGACCTTGCAGGTGTGAATCTCCTCATGGGCTTGCAGAATGGCCTGGGCAAAGCCCTGAGCCTCCTCCTTGCTCATGTCCAGCACATAATAGGCCAAACGCTGGGCCGACTTGTGCCCAATGCCAGGCAGGCTTTCAAACCGTTCCACCAGCACCTCCAGGGGAGGCACATGATACCCGCCGGCCATCTCAGAAGAGCCCCGGAATGTTCATCCCGCCGGAGATGGCGGTCATACGCTCCTCTTTTTCCTGGGCAGCGGCCCGCAGGGCCTCGTTGATGGCGGCGGTCACCAGGTCGCCCAGCATCTCCGCGTCCTCCGGGTCGATGACCTCGGGCTTGATCTCCACGGATTTCACTTCCATCTTGCCGGTGACGGTGGCTTTCACCGCGTCGCCGCCAGAGGTGGCCGAGTATTCTTTTTCCTCCAGCTCGTTGGAGACAGCTTCCATTTGCTCCTGCATTTTCTGGGCCTGGCGGGCCAGCTGCTGCAGATTGGAGGCGCCGCCTCCGCCGTAGCCCTGGGGCAGTCTTGCTTTCATATTCCGATCTTCCTTTCCGGCGTAATGCCGCTGTGTTTTTCTGGTATATAGGGACCCCTTTTCAATGGCTCAAAAGGGGATCTCCGCGTCTGTTAAGGGCGGGGGCCCCTCCTCTTCGGGCTCCGCAGCGGAGGGCTGCTGTGAAGCCTCGATCCGCAGGTCCACGCCCTGCTCCTGCGCACGGCGTTCCAGCTCGGCCAGGGGGTCGGCCCCGCCTTCTTGGGTGTCCTCCGCGCTGCGGCGGTAAGGGCCCAGGCGGTACACCCGGCCCGTCACCTGACGGATGGCTTCCCGCATCCTATCCCGCTGTTCCGGCCGCTTGAGCAGCTCGAAAGCCAGCTCCGGGGCGTCGATGAGCATGTACTCCCCGTTTACATAAGCCGCGGACCCGGCAAAGGCCATGGCCACGCTCTTGGTGTCCCCGCGGATGCGCTGCAGGATCTCCGGCCAATCCCGGAACCGCTGGGCTCCCGCCGAGAGGGCGGCCACATCTACCGGGGGCCGCTTGCGGGGCGTGGAAGGCCTCTCTTGCTTGGGCGGCGGGGCGGGCTCCGGCTCCCGGGGGCCCTGGTCTTTCATGGGGGCGGGCTGTGCCGGGGGCGCCGATTCAGGAGCGGGGGCCGGAGAGACGGCTTCTTCCCGCGCAGGGGGCGCCGGGCGCTCCGCCGGCGTTACCGCCGGGGCTGGCGCCTCTTGTGGGGGAGAGGGGGCCGCCACCCGCCGGGGCGCCCCGTTCTCCAAGGCCTCTAAGCGGCGGAGAAGGGCCTCGGGCGTGGTGTCAAGTTCGGGGCTGCACAGCCGCACGAAAGCCATCTCCAGCTCTGCCCGCTGGTTGGCATAGCGCATTCGGTGCAGGGTTTCCTCAAAGGTGTCCAGCCCGTGGAGGATGGTGGAAAGGCTTAGGGTCAGCGCCTGCCCGGTCATCACCTCCAGCTCCTGGGGGGAGCACAGCACCAGCCGGGAGGCGTCCTTCATGGTTTTAATGAGCATCAGCCCCCGAAAGTACTCTGCCAGCTCCTGGCACAGCCGGGTCATATCCTTGGACTCCCGGTGCAGGCTGTCCAGAGTCTCCAGGGCGTGGGCAGCGTTCTGCCCCACAATGTCCTGGGCCAGGGCGGCCAGGTAGTCCCGGGCCGCCACCCCAGCCGTCTGGTTGACCACCTCCAGGGTCACATGCCTGTCCCGCCCCAAACACTGGTCCAGCAGGGAGAGGGCGTCCCGCATGGCCCCATCGGCGATCCGGGCGATGAGCAGGGCCGCGTCGTGGTCCAGCTGAGAGCTCTCCTTTTCCGCCACCTCTTCCAGCCGCCCGGCGATGTCCTCAGGGGCAATGCGCTTGAAGTCGAACCGCTGGCACCGGGAAAGAATGGTGGGCAGCAGCTTGTGGACCTCTGTGGTGGCCAAAATAAAGATGACGTGGGCGGGGGGCTCCTCCAGGGTCTTCAGCAGGGCGTTGAAGGCCGAGGGGGAGAGCATGTGGACCTCGTCGATGATGTACACCCGGTATTTTGCCGTGGCCGGGGTGAAGTTGGATTCCTCGATGAGGGAGCGGATGTTGTCCACGCCGTTGTTGCTGGCGGCGTCGATCTCCACCACGTCCAAAATGGACCCCTCTTCCAACCCCTTGCAGATCTCGCACTGGCCGCAGGGGTCGCCGTCCTTGGGGTGCAGGCAGTTGACCGCCCGGGCCAGGATCTTGGCGCAGGTGGTCTTGCCCGTCCCCCGAGAGCCGGTGAACAGGTAGGCGTGGGCAATGCGCCCCCGCATCACCTCGTTTTGCAGGGTGAGGGTCACTTGGGGCTGGCCCACCACATCGGAAAAGAATTGGGGCCGGTATTTCCGGTAGAGCACCTTGTACATGGGGCAGCCTCCTTTCCCTGAAAAAAGCTCCGTATAAAACACAGGGCAGAAGCCCGGTGCCATATGGGAACGGACAGGCGACCTGCATCGCCCGGGAACATCCGCTTAATGCTGCTCGGTTCCCCGCCTGACATGGTTCGCGGCGTCCCGCCGCGCAGACCTGCCCGCTCCCATATAATACCGTGTTCCACCCTTGAAAAAGCTGTGGCCGCAAAACACGCGCCTTGTAACGGAAAGCGGCTTGCGCCGCGCCCGTTTTTTTATTATACCAGAACCTGTTCAAAAAAACAAGAGGAAGCCGCACAGGGAACTTTGCCCGGTTGTGCGCCTGTGCTCTCATTATACTGGAAGTCCCTTGAAAAGACAAGAGAAACTTGCTATCATAAATGGGAATCTGTGTAAAGAAGGGAGAAGCTGCCATGAAGCTGCGGAAAGCCGCGCTGACAGATGGGGACGCCGTTCTGGCCCTGTACCGGGAGGCCCAGGCATTTTTGGCCGCCCAGGGCATCGACCAGTGGCAGGATGGTTACCCCAATCAGGAGACCTTCCTGGCGGATGTGGGCCGGGGGGAGAGCTGGGTCCTGGAGGAAGGGGGCCAAGTGGCGGCCACCGCCTGCCTGGGCCTGGGCCGGGAGCCCACCTACGACATCATCTATGAGGGCGCCTGGGGCACAGAGGCCCCGGAGTACGCCTTCCTCCACCGCATTGCCGTGTCCGGCGCCTGCAAGGGGAAAGGGGTCCCGTCCCTGTTCTTCCAGGAGCTGGAGCGCCAGGCCCGAGAGCGGGGCCTGCCCTGCCTGCGGGGGGATACCCACCGGGAGAACAAGATCATGCAGCGTGTCATGGAGAAAAACGGCCTGTCCTACCGGGGCGTCATCTACCTGGAGGACGGGGGAGAGCGCCTGGCCTTTGAAAAGGTGCTGTAAAAGAAAAGGGCGCAGTGCACCGCGCACCACGCCGTAAAAAGCTCTTATTTCAGCCGCACATATTTCTGGGGGGAGGAGTTCCCATCCTTCTTCATGTCCCGGATCTCAAACATGTCCAGGCTCTCTAAGAAGGGGGTCAGCTTGGAAAAGCCGAAGTTCCGCACGTCGAAGTCCGGGTAGCGCTTGTCCAGCAGGTTGCCGATCTTCCCAATGATGATCCAGTCATCCTCGTCAGAGTTCTCCCGGACGATGGTCCGCAGGGCCCGGCGGATGGTGCGCAGGCTGGTGCGGGGCTCCTCAATCTCCTCCTGCTGCTGGCGCTTGGGCTCCTCCTTGGCCTTTTTCGCCGCGGCCGCCTTCTTCTGGGGGGCCTTTTTCTGGGGGGCCGCTTTCTTGGCGGGCTCCGGCTTGGGGGCGGGGGCCTCCTCCGGCTCCTCCTCGTCGGCGGCGGAGAGGATGTCCAGGTATTTGAACTTGTTGCAGGCCGCGATAAAGGAGTTAGGGGTCTTGCTCTCTCCCATGCCAATCACCGTCATGCCGGACTCCCGCAGCCGGGCGGCCAGCCGGGTGAAGTCGCTGTCCGAGGACACCAGGCAGAAGCCGTCCACCTTGCCGGAGTAGAGAATGTCCATAGCGTCGATGATCATGGCGGAGTCGGTGGAGTTTTTCCCCGTGGTGTAGCTGTACTGCTGGATGGGGTTGATGGAGTTGTCCAGCAGCACGCTTTTCCAAGAGATGAGGGAGGGGTTGGTCCAGTCCCCGTAAATGCGCTTGTAGGTGGCGATGCCATCCTTGGAGATCTCGTCCAAGATGATCTTGATGTATTTCACAGAAACGTTGTCCGCGTCGATCAACACGGCGAACCGGTTGTCGCTTGCCATAAAAAGCTCCTCTCTGCGGGGCGGCGCCCCGTTGCGAAATGGGTTCTTTCTCCTGTTTAGTATACCGCAAATCCAGAGGGAGCGCAAATCAATTTGTGAAAAGAGGTCCTTTTCTATGTCCATCCAACAGGTAAAGTCCTATTTCCAGCAGTTCGGCATGGAGTCCCGGGTGCGGGAGCTGCCAGAGTCCAGCGCCACCGTGGAACTGGCCGCCCAGGCCCTGGGCACCCAGCCCGCCCGCATCGCCAAGACCCTCTCCTTCCTGGTGGGGGAGGAGCCCATCCTCATTGTGGCCGCCGGGGATGTGAAGATCGACAACGCCAAGTACAAGGCCCGCTTTCACCAAAAGGCCAAGATGCTCTCTCCCGCCCAGGTGCTGGAACTCATCGGCCATCCGGTGGGCGGCGTGTGCCCCTTTGCCGTGAAAGAGGGGGTGCGGGTCTTTCTGGATGAGAGCCTGAAGCGGTTCCAGACGGTGTTCCCCGCCTGCGGCAGCGGCAACTCCGCCATCGAGCTGACCCTCTCTGAGCTGGAGCAGTACTCCGGCTTTGAGGAATGGGTGGATGTGTGCAAGTCCCCGGAGGGCTGAGGAGGAAAATAGAAAACCGCGCGGGCCATTCAAAAGCTCGCGCGGTTTTTCGTTTTAGCTGCCGGTGTCCTCTTGCAGGCGGGATTCCACCGCCGGGGGAGAGGGGCTGGGCTCTACAGCGGCCTCGCCGTACTGATAGGCTTCCAGCTGGGTGCCGAAGACCTCGTCCGCCTGGTGGTAGTAGGCGCGCTGGATGTCCTCGATGAGCACCTGGCCCGTCTCCACGTCCACCAGTTCCAGGCGGGTGAATTCAATGCCCGCGGTGTTGTACACCCTGAATTGCATCCGCTTGTAGGTCTGCCCTCCCTGAATGGTGGGGGAGGCGATGATATCCGCCCGGTAGCTGCCGTTTTCGTCCTCATAATAGGCCAGCTCCGTGCCGTCGCTGGCCTCCTCATAGGAGTTGTACTCGTTCTGGGGATGGGAGTAGGCGATGCACACCAGGGTGTCCCCGCTGTAACAGTACACCGCCACAGGGTGGTAGTCCAGGTCCGGGGTGAACAGGGCCACCCGCAAGGGGTCCCCATAGAGGCTGGGCTTGGCACAGATGTAGCCGTTCACCGGCGTGGGGGTGCGGTCCTCCTTCAGGCTGTTGGCCAGGGACAGCTTCTCCAAGCCCTGATCCCGATAGTGCTGGCTGGCGTAGACCTGGCGGGTTTCCAGGTCGATGGTGAACTCCGCCACCACCCGGTTGTTTGCAATGGTCGCTCCCTCCTCTGTGGAATAGGGGGGATACTCGTACAGGGTCAGCACCACATAGGGCACATCTTCCGCCGGGGCGACAAAGGTGCCCACGCCGGTGTAGGGCCCCGCGTAGTAGACGTCCTCCAGGCTGTTGGGGGACCACTCCACAGAGCTGTCTTGCAGCAGGTCCCCCTCAGGGGTGGAGAGCAGGGGGTAGATCCCCAGGGGAGCGGCGCTGGTGGCAAAGTCCGCCTCCTCGGCGGGGGTCAGCATGGTGTAGCCCATGCGGCCGAAGAAGGGCACCTCCACGGAGAAGCGCAGGTTGGTGGGGGTGCTTTCCACCCACTGGAGGGACACGCCGTTGTCCTCCACGGACGGCTCCTCCGCCAGGGTGTTCCACAGGAAATTGCGGGAGGTGTCCGCCGTGACGCGGAAGTCCAGCTGGTAATCCGGGAGGGAGACCAGCCCGCTGGAGCCCCCTGTCAAACAGGAAAGGGAGAGGGACACCTCCATCTCCTGGTTTTGAGAGAGTTTGTGGGGCAGCTTTGCCACCCACTCCGCCCGATACAGGCTGCTGCCGTCGTCACTGGCTTCCTCCAGGGTGAAGACGCGGTTCTCCAGCGGTGTGACCAGTTCCGCGGCGGCGCCGTCCACTGTCACCTGGAAGGTCTCTGAGTCCTCCATATAGGGTTCTGTCTGGGTGAAGAGAACCTCCTCCTGCTGCCACGCCGGGTCGGACAAGCGCGCGGCCATGCGCAGGTGCAGGTAGATGCCGTCGCTCCAGGCGTCCTCCACGGTGAAGCTGTCGTCGGTGCCCTCCACGTCGTTCTGCACGGAGACCGGCTGGAACGGGGCCCGCTCCTCCGCCTGCTGTTCCTCCAGCTGGCTGGGGTCCTGGGGGATGGGGGTGGGTGTGGGCAGGCTGTGGTTTTCCGTCTCTTGGGGCAGGTCCACCGTGCCGTTGAGCTGCTGAAACAGCTGGCCCACGCCGGGCAGGCTTTCCATCAGGCCGGGGTTTGCCCGGTTGAGGCCGAAGGCCCCCGCCGCCACCAGCACGGCGCAGGCCGCCAGGGTGGCGCAGGCCCGGGCAAAGGTCCGCAGGGGGCGGGCCTTCACCGGCAGCTCGTCGGGCAGGCTGTCAAAGGCGTCCTGCACCGCTTGCAGATAGGACTGGGGCGGCTGTTCCACCTGGAGCTGCTGCGCCAGGTGCCGTTTGAACCGCTTATCCCGCTTCAGGTCATTTTTTTCCATGACGCGCCACCACCTTTCCCTGCTCCCGGCCCTCATAGGCCTGCCGGAATTTCTGCCGCCCGTGGACCAGCCGCTGTTTCACGGCCCCCTCGCTAATGCCCAGCGTCCCGGCAATGTCCTTCACCGAGATATCGTTGAGATAGTAGAGGGTGAGCACCAGCCGGTCGTTTTCCCCCAAGTCGTTCAGTGCCTGCTGCACGTCAAGGGAGGTCTCCCGCTCGTCGGCCCGTCCCTCCTCGGGCACCACCTCCAGGGGCACCAGCCCCTTCTGCTGCCGCAGCAGGTCATAGCAGCAATTTATCAAAATGCGGGTCAGCCAGGTTTTAAAGTACTTTGGCTGCCGCAGGTCGCTCAATTTGTAAAAGGCTTTGCAAATGGCCTCCTGCACCGCGTCCTCCACGTCCTCTTCCCGGTGGAGGATGGCCTTAGCCGCCCGGTACAGCGCCAGCTGGTTCTCCTCGATCAGGTCCATAAAGGCGGCTTTGTCGCCCCGCTGGGCCCTGCGTACCAATCGCTCCACAACATCCTCCTTCTCCCTTCGGGGCCCAAACCCCCGCGATGTTCCCCGTTCACAGCATTAGACGGCCCACCCCCGCAAAAGGTGAGCCGCCCTGAAAATCTTCTTGGCATATTTCCCATTTCGGTGGCCGGCCAGGCCCCTCTCTCAGTATGGCTCGAAGCACAGGTTCAAATCCACGCTGCCGGAGATGCCCGGAACAGTGCCGCTGGCAGAGTACTGCCACAGGCGGAAGCCATAGTACAGGCTGGGGGCGGGCTGATACTCCGCGTACCACAGCGCGTAATCCTTCAGCTCCTCCAGGTTGAAGGTGTTGTAGGCCATCGTTTTGTTGGTGTAAACGCAGGCCGTGTAGCCGTTCTTTTCCATCTGCTGGCAGAAGGCCAGGGCAAAGCGGGTCACTTCCTCCCCGGATATATCATAGGCGCGCAGGTCCTCTGCGGGCAGCTCCTCGCTGGGGATGGGGGTCTCCCAGTCGAACACCACCGGATAGGCAAGCTCCCGGCCGTTCAAAGTCTGAAGCACAAAGTCGGCCTCCTCCCGGGCCTCCTCCTGGCTGACGGCCTGGGAGAAGAAGTAGACCCCCACCTGCAGCCCGGCATCCACAGCCCCCTGATAGTTCTGCTCGAAGGTGGCGTCCACATTCAGGCCGCCCTCCGTCATGCCCCGGTAGCCCACCCGCAGGATGGCGAACTCCACTCCCGCGCCGCGCACCGCCTGCCAGTCGATGTCCCCCTGGTGCTCAGAGACATCCACGCCCAGCACGGCCCCCGGGTATTGGATGAAGCCGTTTTGCTCGGTAAAACCCTCGGTGTCATACTCGTTGAGGGGGTAGTCAAACTTGGGGACATACCTCTCCCCCTCATAGAGGTCGCTGACCAAAAGCTGGTTCTCCGGGGCTTGGGGCTCCGAGGTTTCCGGCTCCCCGCCGCCTATCAGAGAGATCACCACCGCCCCGGCCACCACCACCAGGGCCACCAGGGCGCTCAGGCCCATCCACCGCAGGCGGTTGGGTTCATTTGCACTGTGCTTTGCCATAGCTCCTCCTTTTTCCTGGGGCGCGGAAAGCGCGCCTGAAAACCATAAGGCCCGCCTCCCGGGGAGGCGGGCCGCCTGTATCAGCCGTATTGCTTTAGGGAAAGGGTGATGGGCACGCTGCCAGAGATGCCTGGCACGCTGCCCTCCTGGGTATACTGCCACATTGCGAAGTCGTAGTAAAAGCCGGGAACCGAGGCGTACTCGGCGTACCACATGTCGTAATTTGCCAGCTGAGAAAGGTCCAGATCCTCATAGGCAAAGGACTTGGCCGCGTAATAACAGGGGGTGCGGCCGGCCATCTTCACCTTGTTGCAGAAGGCGTTGATAAACCCGGTAATCTGCTCCCCGTTGCACTGGATCGTGCGGGAGCTCTGGTCCTTGGTGCCGTCGTCGTTGTAGTCATATTCCCAGAAAATGGCAATGGGGTAAGTCACTTGATAGGTCTGGATCTGCTCCAGCACAAAGGTGGCCTCTTCCTCGGCCTCCTCGTTGCTGATGGCCTTTGAATAGAAATACACCCCCACGGGGATGCCCGCCTCCGTGGCGCCGGTGATGTTCTCCACAAACTTGCTGTCCAGCACGATCTGGCCTTTTTCATTGCCCCGGTAGCCCACGCGGATCATGGCGAAGTCCACGCCGTTTTCCGCCACCTGGGCCCAGTCAATCTCCCCGTTTTTGTAATTGACGTTGATGCCCACAAGAGAGGTCCCCTCTGTGTAGGTCATCACCCCGTTGCTGGCCTGGAACGCCGTGGGGTTGTAGTCGTTGACGGCGATGTCATACCCGGGAATGGTCATCTGCCCGTCGTTCAGGTCGTTGACCAGCAGGGTGCCGTCCGCGTTGCGCTCCAGCACCTCCACCGAGCTGTCCCGGGGCCCCCTGGCCAGAATGACGGCGGAGACCGCTACAATGACCGCCACCAGAATCAAGGTGGCTGCCAGGAACAAATTGCGCTTTTTCAGAGTGTCCATATACCTCCCGCTCCTTTTTCAAAAAATACCGAAGGGCAAGGCCCAAAGGGCCGAAGGGTCCGTTCAAGAAGTTCTTGTCACATTATACATGAAACTTGTCGAAAAGGCAACTGGGAACAGGCGTTTCCTCCCATTTCCAGCCTTACTGGAATGAAAATTTTTTGTTACAATGAAGCCTTGAAGGCCAATGGGAAAGGAGTGGGGGCTTTGTGCAGGCGCAGGAGCTGACGCTGGAAGAACTGAAACAACTCTATCAGTCCCGCATTTCCCGGGATTTCGTCCCCAATGAGCTGCGCCCCTGGGGGAACATGCGCGCTCTGGCCCTGCGGGGGGCTTACCGGGCGTTTGCCTATCGGGAGAAGGGGGCCGTTCTGGCCTATGGGATCTTTGCCCACTGCCCTGGGGCGGCCCTGCTGGACTATCTGGCCGTGGACCCGGCCTTGCGGGGCAGGGGCCTGGGCACCCGCTTCTTCCAAGCGCTGCAGGGGGCTGCCAGGCAGCTTGGCGCGCCTTTTTTCCTCATTGAGGCGGAGAGCCTGGAGAGCGCGCAAACCCCAGCGGAGAAGGAGGTCCGCCGCAGGCGCATCCAGTTTTACACCCGCTGCGGCTGCCGGGAGACCGGGCTTTTCTCCTTCCTGTTTGGGGTGGAGTATCAAATTCTGCTGTTTCCCCTGGAGGGGGAACCCGGCCGGGAGCAGGCCAGGGCCGCCTTGGAGAGCCTCTACCGCCTGCTGTTCCGTGTTTCGGCAGGCGCCTCGAAGAGGGCGCCGCGCCCGGTGTGCCGCATCTATGAAAAAGGCGGAGCCCCGGGAGAAAATAAGGGGTTTTACATGGATTTGCTTTGACTTTTTCCGGCTGGGGGGATATAATGAGATGATTAAAGATCTCTTTAGAGGAAGGAGGCTTGGCCATGGAACCCCCGAAGCACGCGCAAGAACGGCAGCTGCCGCCCCATTTTTCTCGGGAATTGGGCCGGGCCATTACCTTTTTAAGCCGCGGCCGCAAGCGCTTCATGGCGGAACGCCTGCGGGAGCTGGGCTTTTCCGGCGCCATGTACCTGATTCTGCTCCATTTGGAGCACCACCCCGGCGCCACCCAGGACAGCATTGCCAACCATCTGTTTATCGACAAATGCAATGTGGCCCGGCGCACCAAAAAGCTGGAAACCCTGGGCTACCTTTACCGGGAGACCAACCAGAACGACCGGCGGGAAAACCACCTGTACCTGACGGACAAAGGCCGGGAGCTGGTGCCCACCATCCGGGAATATTTGGGCCAGTGGGGGCGCTCCATCACCGCGGACTTGACGGACACAGAGTGCGCGGAGCTGTTAGCCCTTCTGACCAAGATGACTGGCCAGGACCGAAAATGACATAGCATGGAAAAAGCCCGTTCCCAAGCTGGGAGCGGGCTTTTTTGACGGCAGCCGCGGGGGCTGCCTTTTTGCTTTTTCGGGAGAATTAGAGCAGCGCCGGACCCCATTGCAGCCACAGCCTCCACAGGGGAGGGAGGTTCCGCCGCAGGGCGTCTTCCAGCAGGAGAGCTTCCCTCTGGAAGGGCTGCAGCTCCTCCTGTGAGAGGGTGTGTTGGCTGAAGCGTGCCTTCAGGGCCAGGCTTTCCAGCTCTTGCGGCAGTTCCCGCCGCCAGGCGGGCAGATGGGCCAGGGCCGCCTGCTGCAGCCCCAGAATGTGGGCATACAGGGCCAGGGCTGCCCGGTTTCTGTCGGGCTGCGCGAAGCGCCTGTTCCGCCGGGCCAATATCAGCCTGCGCCGGAACAAAAGAGCTCCCAGCAGCAGGAGAAGCCCTCCTGCTGCCCCGGCGGCAGCGCCCCAGGCCCGGCCGCTGGTTCCGCCTTCCGCCGCGGGAGCCCCTCCCGGGGTGGAAGAGGGGGATGCGCTGGGGCTGGGCTCCGCGGAGGGCGAAGCAGAGGGGGACGCCGCGGGAGAAGCGGACGGAGAGGGAAGGGGCGTAGGCGTAGGGGTGGGGGACGCGGCCTCCGGAGTGGGGGCTGCCGGCTCCGCCACAGGCCGGGCGTTTTCCGAAGCGGCGGGGGCGTCCGGCCCGGCGGGGGTCACCTCTACCGGGATCCACCCGGTGCCGCCCATGTAGATCTCCACCCAGGCGTGGGCGTTGTAGTCGGGCACGTCCACCCAGCCCTCCTCGCCGGAGGGCACCGCGTACCCCTCCGCGTACCGTGCGGGGATGCCCGCCGCCCGGAACAGGGCCACCGCCGCCGTGGCAAAGTGGACGCAGTACCCCTGGCGGCTTTGAAACAGGAAGTACTCCACAAAGTCCTGCCCCTCTGGCAAGCTGGGCGGGGAGAGGGTGTACACGCACTGGGCCGCCAGGGTGCTGGCGATCTGCTGGGCCAGCATCAGGGGGGAGCTGTCACTGACCGAGAAGCCGTTGCCCACCGTCAGCACCAGGTGGTTGTCCAACAGGTACTGCTCCAGGGTCTGCCGCAGGCTGTCAGGCAGCTGGGTGTAGTGCTCGTAGACAAAGCGGTTGTAGGCTTCCAGCGAGCGGGCCAGGGCCTGCTGCTCCGGGCTGAGGTACCCGATCAAGCTGGAGGGGATGGTCCATCTCTCCACCTCCTCCAGGGAGAGGGATTCCCCCTGGGAGCCGGGCATCTCCTGGGAGAGGGTCTCCATAAATTCCCGCATGTCGGTGGACGCCACCACCTGTTCCCAACTGGAAAACTGTCCCGTTGCCAGCAGGGAGCCGGCATAGGCGTTGGCCACGGCGGAAGAGGCCCGGCCGGAATAGGTCATCACAAAATCGGTCCTGCCCCAGGCCTCCACCTCATAACTGCGGGTGCCGCTGAAAAACCGGGGGGACTGGAGAAAGCCGTCCTCCACATACTCCATGGATTCCGGGTCCACACTCTCTGCGGTCAGCCCATAGGGGAGGTACAGGCACCGGGGGCTGGCCCCCACATTCTCCACGGAAAGGGTGTAGGGAGTGGAGGCGCGGGTGGTGGAATAATTGCCAAAGTCTTCTTGGAACAGGTCCGCCAGGGTTTGGGGATGTGTGCCGTTCAGCAGCTCTTCCAACTGGGCTTCGTCCTCCCGGGAAAGGCGTTCCCAGCTGCGGCCGGTGTACACGCTGCCTACAAAGCTCTTCAAATAGTCCTTTTCCCCGTTGACAAAGTCTTCCCGCTGCGAATCCCCCCAGTCGTATTGTACCCGCAGCACCGTTTCCCCCATGTAGCTGCGGGTTCCCAGGGCGTCCAGGTTTACCCGGCCGTTGCCGCTGCCCACACCGCCCCGCAGGGCCGCTTGGATTCCAAATCCCTGCGTCAGGCCGTCCCGCAGGTCGGCGGCAATTTGGGGCCGCTGGTAGGCGCCTTGAGGAAACAGCAGGGATGCCAGCCCCATGCACAGGATGCCGGCCCCCAGCACGGTGAGCAGCATGGCGGGCCGGGCGGCCGTGGTGCCTGCGGCGTGAAAGCGGCCGCCCTCCTCCAAAAGCCGGTGGCGGCGGCCCAGGGTGGGGGCTGTCAGCAGCAGCGCCAGCCAGAACAGCAGCAGTGCTCCCAGATACAGCCCCGGGGGGACCAGGGAGATTATCATGGGGAACAGCAGCATCAGCCCAGAGAGGAGAAAGGCCCCCAGGCAGCTTCTTTTCCCCACCAGAAACCACCCCAGAAAGAACAGAAAGGGGAAGGTGAGCAGGCAGAAAAACACCGTGCACTGCCGCTCCACCACAGAGGGGGAAAGGGTGTCTACCGCCAGGGAGGGCAGGGCTATGCCGAATTTCTCGCTGTATGCCTGCAGCACCCCGTTTACTGTGTGGGCGCAGCCCTGCACCAGATCCTGGAAGAAAAGGGCAACCACCCCCACCCATAGGCCGATCAGCGCCAGAGAAACCGCCCAGGGCTGGTTCTTCACCAGAAAGAGGAAGAGGCAGGCCAGCAGGCAGGCGATGCCGCACAGCGCCGCGGGGACCGGGGCCACCGGCACCTGGAATGCTCCAAAAAAGCAGCCGAATGCCCCCAGGGTGCCCAGCAGCAGCAGCGCGCCGTAAAAAAGCCACTGCGAGAGGGCCCCGGGTTCCGCGCTGAGAATGCGGGGCTTGTCCAGCAGGGGTTCCCCTGCCTCTCGATTCCGTTTCAATGCCATGGAGCGCCTCCTTTCCGCGGCGTTACAGTGCCATCCCGTTCAGCTCCTGGGCGGCCTGCCCGGGCTGTACCCGGCGGGCTTCCTTCCCGGCGAGGGCGGGCCCTCTCTCCGCCTCCGGGTCTGTGTAGAGGATGCTGAGCCGCGCGCTGGGCCATTTCAGCTTTACCGCCTCCAAAACCGTCTCTTGTGGCTGGCAGCAAAGGTAAATCACATGGGAAATCCCCGAGGGCAGGTCCTCCTGCCGCGGTGTGGGCAGAGAGGCATGCCCTCCCGAGGCAAGGAGCTCCTTCCACAGGGGAAGCAGGTCCTCCGGGCCCACCACTTCCCGGCAGTGGAGCACCTGGGCGGAGGGTTCCCAGTAAGCGGCCCGGTGGGCCACCTCTCCCTCCGCCAAAAAGCTGGAGAGGCTGGCAAAGGCGTCCAGCAGGGCATCGGCCTCTGTGCCTGTGCCATTCAGGTCCAGCAGGAACAGCCGGTGGTCCGAGAGGGGCAGGCCCAGCTCCTTCACCAGGGGGCGGCCCAGCTTTTGAGAGAGCTTCCAGTGGATGCGGGAGAGCCGGTCCCCTTCCCGCCAATCCCGCAGGGCGAACAGCTCGGTGGGGTCGTCCCCCGGCTTTGTCTGGGAGTAGCGCTCCCCCTCGCTGTCGGGCACGCTGCTCTCCTGCAGCTCCAGCACCAGGGGGTGGACGGCGGGCCAGAAAAAGGCGGCGGCCTCTTGCCGGGGGTTGTGCAGCAGCGGCAGGGAGAACAGCCCCAGATAGTCGCTGACCCAGGCCCGCTCCATCCGGCACAGCAGCTGGCCGCAGGCCCGGGAGGAGAGCTGGTGCTCCAGCACCTGGGGCAGGGGAGAGGCGCTGATGGAAAAGCGCTCCTGTTCCCGCTGGCCGGTCAGGGTGTTCTCCACCGACAGCCGCACCCGGATGCGGCCGCTGGAAAAGGGGGTGATATTCCACACCCGCAGCCGCAGGGGGATATTCTCCCCCTTGCGGGCGCAGGGCACGCCCGAGGCCCCTGCCCCTCCGGCGGAAAGGACCGCCCGCGCCCCCAGCATCCCCGGCAGGGACACCGCCAGGGAGACAAAGGGCAGCAGCAGGGACAGGCTGAACACATAGAGGGAGAGGTACCCGTCGTAGCAGATGAAAAACAGGCCGGTGCAGGCCAGCAGCGCCAGGTAACAGAGCCGGTTCTTCCACATGGGGGCTCCCTCCTTTCCAAATTCCTGGGCAGATGGGTGGGCGCGGTGAAAAACGCTTTAAAAGGCAGGCCCCTCAGCCCACGGCTTTGGGGCTGGGGACAGACTCCCACACCTCGGCCAGCAGGGCGTGGGGGGTCCGGCCACTGAGCCGTGCCTGGGGGTCCGGCACAATGCGGTGCTCCAAGGCGTTGTAGTAGAGCAGCCGGATGTCCTCGGGGATGATGTAGTCCCGCCCCGCCATCCAGGCGGAGGCCCGGCAGGCCCGCACCAGGGCCCCGCCGGCCCGGGGGCTGGCGCCCATGCGGATGAGGGGGTGCTCCCGGGTGGCGGCGCACAGCTGTGCCACAAAGCGGTACAGCTCCTCCGCCACATGGACCTGGGCCACTTCCTCCTGCATCTGCAGCACCTCCTCCAGGGTGGCCACCCGGCGGATGGAGTCCACGGGGCGGCCGCCCTCGGTCTGCTTTAGAATCAGCACCTCCTGCTCCAGGGAGGGGTAGCCGATGGACAGCCGCAGCATGAACCGGTCCAGCTGGGACTCTGGCAGGGGTTGGGTGCCTGCGGTGCCCAGGGGGTTCTGGGTGGCGATAACCGTGAAGGGCCGGGGCAGGGGATGGCTCACGCTGTCCACAGTGACCTGGCCCTCCTCCATGGCTTCCAGCAGGGCGCTTTGGGTTTTGGCGCTGGTGCGGTTGATCTCATCAGCCAAAAAGAGGTTGCACAGGGCCGCGCCGGGCCGGTAGGTAAAGCCCCCCGTGTCCCGGTCCCAAACAGAGAAGCCCACCACATCGGCGGGCATCACCTCGGGGGTGAACTGCACCCGGTTGTATTGCAGGCTCATGGCTTTGGAAAAGGCCAGGGCCAGGGTGGTTTTTCCCACGCCGGGGTTGTCCTCCAGCAGGATGTGCCCCCGGGCCAAAATGGCCATGAGCACCTTGCAGACCACAGTGTCCTTTCCCAGAATGGCTTTACGCACCTCGCTGATGACAGCCAGGGCCTTGGGCTGTAACATATCGCTTTCCCTCCGATCTTCCGAGCCCCGCGCGGGCCGGGCATTGCAAAGCAGCATGCAGATAGTATACCATAATCGGCGGGGGATGAACAGGGGAAGAGTCCCTTTTTGTCAGGGCCTTCTGTGCTCTGCTGGGAAGAGGAAAAATGTCGAAGGGTTTTTGTGAAAAACGCTTGACAAACCCCGGGGAGAATGATATAGTGAAGCTGTATTCTGATAGCGCGTAAAGATGGACTCACAGCTTTGTAAGTCATTTAGGACTGTCTGAATGGCTTATCTGAACTGTGAGCTTTTTTAATCCGGGGGTCTCCTTCTTCGGTGAAGCCTTTCAAACGCCGGGCAACCGGCGGCCGGTGCTGCTAGCATGATACGATCTTATCTCTAGGAGGTGCCGATTTATGAACGGTACAGTTAAGTGGTTCAACGCAGAAAAGGGCTATGGCTTCATCTCCAACGATGAAGGCGGCGACGACGTGTTTGTGCATTTCTCCGCCATTGTGGCCGACGGCTTCAAAACCCTGGAAGAGGGCCAGAAGGTCACCTTCGAGACCGAGCCCGATCCCAAGAACAGCTCCAAGCTGCGGGCTGTGAATGTCCAGAAGATCTGAACATCCCTTTGAAAACAGGCGGGGCCGGTTCTCCTTGGAGAGCCCGGCCCTTGCTTTTTTAAAAAAGTTCTTGACAACGCCGGTTCCATCCGTTATAATAATCAAGCGCTGAAAAACAGCGGCAATTGTGCGGGAGTAGCTCATCTGGTAGAGCGCCACCTTGCCAAGGTGGAGGTAGCGAGTTCGAGCCTCGTCTTCCGCTCCAAATGGGACGGACCTTTTGGGTCCGTCTTTTTTTGTTCCCGAAAGGAATAGCGCGTTTTTTCAAAATCCCTCTTGTCCGTACAATTCCTTTGTGCTATGATGGGCCCAGACCTGGATCGTTCCAGAAGGGAGAGAGTGGATATGAAGATGAGCCGCGAAGTGCCGGTGACGGCCTTCCAAGGGGGCGAGGGCCTTCTGCCCGCCTATCAAAGGCTGGTGCGGGAGAAGGTCATCCCCTATCAATACCAGGTGCTGGAGGATAAACTGGAAGGCGTGGAGAAGAGCCATGCCCTGGAGAACCTGCGCCTGGCCGCCCAGAAGAACCGGGGAGAGGCCCTTTCCGGGGAGTTTTACGGCATGGTGTTCCAAGACAGCGACGTGGCCAAGTGGCTGGAGGCGGCCGCCTATTCCCTGGGCCAGTGCCCCGACCCCGCCCTAGAGCGGGAGGTGGACAGCGTGGTGGAGCTGCTCGCCCAGGTGCAGCAGGAGGACGGGTATTTGAACTCCTACTTCACCGTCAAAGAGCCGGACCGGAGGTGGACCAACCTGCAGGAGGCCCACGAGCTCTACTGCGCGGGCCATCTGATGGAGGCCGCCTGCGCCTATTACGAGGCCACCGGGAAGGACCGCCTTTTGAAGATCATGGAGAAAAACGCCGGCTGCATCTACCGCCATTTCATGGAGGAGTGCCCCCAGGGCTACTCCGGCCACCCGGAGGTGGAGCTGGCGCTGCTGCGGCTGTACCGGGCCAGCGGCAACGAGAAGTACAAGGAGTTGTGCGCCCATTTCCTAGAGGTGCGGGGCCAGTCCCCCAACTACTTTATCCAGGAAAAGGCCCGCCGGGGCTGGAACGTGTGGGGCCCCACCGGCAACGACGCCAACGATACCGACTACACCCAGAGCACCCTCCCTGTGCGGGAGCAGAAGGACGCCGTGGGCCACGCCGTGCGGGCGGTGTACCTGTACACGGCCATGGCGGACCTGGCCGGGGAGACCGGGGACCAGGGCCTTGCCAAGGCCTGCCGCGCCCTGTGGGAGAGCGTCACCCACCGGCAGATGTACGTCACCGGGGGCATTGGCTCCACCGTGCTGGGAGAGGCCTTCACCGTGGATTACGACCTGCCCAACGCCACTGTCTACGCGGAGACCTGCGCCTCCATCGGGCTGATCTTCTTTGCCCGGCGGATGCTCCAGCTGGAGGCCAAGGGCGAGTACGCCGACGTGATGGAGCGGGCCCTGTACAACACGGTGCTGGCGGGGATGCAGCTGGACGGCAAGCGCTTCTTCTACTGCAACCCCCTGGAAGTGGTGCCGGGCATCTCCGGCAAAGCAGCCACCCAGCGCCATGTGGACCCCCAGCGTCCCGCGTGGTACGCCTGCGCTTGCTGCCCGCCCAACGTGGCCCGGCTGCTGTCCTCCATCGGCAGCTACGCCTATGGGGAGGGGGAGAAGGCTTTCTTCATCCACCTGTACTTGGGGGGCGCCGTGAAGAGCTCCCAGGGCTGGTCCCTCTCCTGTGAGACGGATTACCCCCGGCAGGGCACCGCCCGGTTCACCTTCCACGGGCAGGCGGAGGCCGCTTTGGCCTTCCACATCCCCTCATGGAGCGCCCGAACCTGCCTGCGGGTCAATGGGGAGGAGCAGGACCTGGGCGCCCTGCTCCAGGATGGCTACGCCTATGTGGCCCGCTCCTATGGGGAAGGCGATGTGATCGAGCTCTCCTTTGACATGGCCCCCTATAAGGTTTATGCCACCAGCCGGGTGCCCGCAGACACGGGCTGCGCGGCGGTGCAGCGGGGCCCGGTGGTCTACTGCGCCGAGGGCGTGGACAACGGCGGCGACGTGCTCTCCCTTTCCCTGCGGGAGGGCGGGGCCCTGTGGGAGAAGCCCTATGACCCGGACCTGCTGGGAGGCATCGTCCCCCTGGTGGCCGGGGGCTGGCAGGTCAAGCCCACAGAGGAGCTTTACACCCGGCAGCGCCCCCCGCGGGAGGCGGCGGACATTCGCCTGGTGCCCTATTACGCCTGGGGCAACCGGGGGGAGAACCAGATGCGCGTCTGGCTTCCCGAAAACTGACCATGCGCCAAAAGCGGCAGAAAGGCCCGCTCCCAGCCTGGGAGCGGGCCTTTCTATGGCTTTCCAGAAAAGAGTTACCCAGCTTTTTTCACGCCGCGGAACCGCAGCAGAAAGGCGGAGTGAACGATGACTACCACCGACCCGGCGTTGTGCACCAGGGCCCCCACCACCGGGTTCAGAATGCCGGTTATGGCTAACAGGATGGCCAAAAAATTCAGCCCCATGGAGAAGCTCAGGTTGCACTGGATGACCACCATCATCCGCTTTGCCAGCCGCAGCAGGTGGGGAACTTCGCGGATGTCGTCGTTGACCAGGGCGATATCCGCGGCGTCCACGGCAATGTCGCTGCCAATGCCCCCCATGGCGATGCCCACCTGGGCCTTTTTCAGGGCGGGGGCGTCGTTGATGCCGTCGCCGATCATGCAGACAGGCTGGCCCCGGCCCTGATACCCGTCGATGATATCCAGCTTGTCCTGGGGCAGGCAGCTCCATTTCACCTGGCCGATTCCCAGCTGCCGGGCAATGGCTTGGGCCGCCTCTTGGTGGTCCCCAGTCAGCAGCACGGGAGTGACCCCCGCCGCCTTTACCTGGGCGATGGTTTGGGCCGCGTCAGGGCGCAGGGTGTCCGCCAGGGCGAGGAAGCCGGCCAGCTTTCCGTCCGCCGCCAAGTACACCACCGTGCAGCCTTGGGAGAGGAACTCCCCGGCAGCCTGTTCCGCCTGGGGGGAAAGGGCAATCCCCGCCTCCCGCAGAAGCGCCGGGTTCCCCGCCAGCACGTGGGTGCCCCGCACTTGGGCCCGCACCCCGCGGCCCGGGAGCATTTGGAAGTCCTCCGGCTCGGGGAGCTGCGGGTGCCCCGCTTCCTGATAGCACCGGACAATGGCCTTGCCCAGAGGGTGCTCTGAGCGGGCCTCCGCCCCCGCGGCCCAGGCGTAGAGCTGAGAGGGGGAGAGGGCTGCGTCCAGGCTCTTCACCTGCACTACCTGGGGCCGTCCAAAAGTGAGGGTGCCGGTTTTGTCAAAGGTGATGTGGCTCACCTTGGAGAGCCGCTCCAAAGCGTCCCCCTCCCGGACAAGAAAGCCGTGCTTGGTGGCGTTGCCAATGGCTGCCATAATGGCTGTGGGGGTGGCCAGCACCAGGGCGCAGGGGCAGAAGACCACCAAAATGGTCACCGCCCGGATGATCTCCCCCGTCACCGCCCAGGTGACGGCGGCAGCGGTCAGGGCGATCACCACAATCCAGGTGGCCCACCGGTCCGCCAGGCCCACAATTTTGGCCTTGCCCGCGTCGGCGGACTGCACCAGGCGGATCATCCGCTGGATGGAGCTGTCCTCCCCCACCCGGGAGGCCTCCATCTCAAAGGCGCCAAACTGGTTTACGGTGCCGCTGGAGACCTGGTCCCCCGGCCCCAGGTCCACAGGGAGGGACTCCCCGGTCATCACCGCCTGGTTGATGGAGGTCTGCCCGGAGAGGATGGTCCCATCCACGGGAATGGTCTCTCCCGGCAGCACCCGCAGGCGGTCCCCCACCTGCACCTGCTCCGCGGGCAGAATGGTTTCCTTCCCCTCCCGAAGCACCCGGGCGGTGCGGGGGGTGAGCTTTACCAGCCGTTCAATGCCCGCCCGGGCCCGGGCCACGGTCAGGTCTTCCAGCAGGCCGCCCAGCTGCATGATGAAGGCCACCTCTCCGGCGGCGAAGTCCTCCCCAATGATCACCGAGGCAACCAGGGCGATGGACACCAGCACGTCGGCCTTGATGTCAAATTCCGTCACCAGGCCAATGACGGCTTCTAAAATAATGGGGACGCCGCACAGCACAATGGCCACCCAGGCGGCGTCAAAGGGCAGGGGCAGCGGATGGAAGATGCTGAGAAGCAGGGAAAGGCCCGAGAGCACCAGCAGGGCCACGTCCTTCCGCGTGCCGCCCCAGTCCAGAAATTTTTGCAGCGCTTTCATGGGGAAAGCCTCCTTCGCACAGGGAGTTTGTCAGGGCTGTCTTTATAATATACCCATAGGGGTATGGGTTGTCAAGAGGGAGAAAGGGGTTCTCCCTCCTTTTCCGGAAAAAGAAAGGCCGGCCCCTCCGGCCGGCCCCTCAGTTCATGTTGGCAAAGCGCTCCACTGCCTTTGTAAAATTCTGAATGGTCTGGTCCGCGTCCCCGTGCTCAATGCCGTCCCGAACGCAGTGCTTGATGTGCCCCTCCAGCACCACCTGGCCCGCCTTGTGCAGGGCCGACTTGGCCGCGTTGATCTGGGAGAGGATGTCCTCGCAGGGCACGTCCTCGTCGATCATCCGGTCGATGGCCTGCACCTGGCCGATGATTTTTTTCAGCCGCCGGTGCAGGTTTTCCGCATCCATACATTGCCGCATAGCCGCGCCTCCTGAAAGCATTCTTTTTTTCATTATGGGGGAAAATCGGGCGCTTGTCAAGGGCGGGCGTCTCTTGTATCCATCCTAAAACCCTGTTATAATAAAGCATACTTTCTGGAAAGAGAGGCATTTTTTATGGAAAACATCTTGTCTGCCATCCGGGCGAACATTCAAACTGTGCTGGTGGGGGAGGAGCGGGCGGCCTCCCTGCTGCTGACTGCCCTGATCGCCGGGGGGCATGTGCTCATCGAGGACGTGCCCGGCATGGGCAAGACGGTGCTGGCCCGCTCCCTGGCCAAAAGCGTGGACGCCGCCTTTGGCCGGGTGCAGTTCACCCCGGACCTGCTGCCCTCGGATGTGACAGGTTTGAACTTTTTTGACCGCAAGGCCGGGGACTTTGTGTTCAGCCCGGGGCCGGTGTTCTGCAGCATCCTGCTGGCGGATGAGATCAACCGGGCCACGCCCCGCACCCAGTCCGCCCTGTTGGAGTGCATGGCCGAGGGCCAGGTGACGGTGGACGGGGTGACCCGCCGGCTGGAGCCCCCCTTCTTTGTCATCGCCACCCAGAACCCGGTGGAGACCCTGGGCACCTACCCCCTGCCAGAGGCCCAGCTGGACCGGTTTTTGCTGCGCATCTCCATGGACATGCCCACCAAGGCCCAGGAGCGCCAGATCTTAGAGCGCTTCCAGGACAGCGAGCCCCTGGAGTCCCTGGCACCGGTGTGCTCCAAAGAGCAGATTGTGGAGCTGCAGGCCGCGGCGCGGAAGGTCTATATCCACCCCGTGCTGCTGGACTACATGGTGGACCTGGCCCATGCCTCCCGGCAGATGCGGGGGGTAGAGCTGGGGGTCAGCCCCCGGGGCACACTGGCCCTGATGCGGGCCTCCCAGGCCAAGGCCCTGGTGGAGGGGCGCCAGTTTGTCACGCCGGAGGATATCAAAGAGGTGGGGGTGCCGGTCATCGCCCACCGGCTGGCGGTCAGCGGCATGGCGGGCTCTTCCCAGGCACAGAAAGAGGCGGCGGCCTCCCTGCTCTCCTCCGTGGCCCTGCCCACGGAGGACTGGTCCAGGTGACATGGCCGCGCTGGGGATCCTCCTCCTGCTGGCGGCGCTGCTTTTCCTCCAGTCCTTTTTGTATGACAGGCTTTGGAGCAAGGGCCTGGAGGTGAAGGTGTCCTTCCAGGAGGAGTACGCTGTGGAGGACGACACCGCCCTTCTCGCAGAGGTGGTGGTGAACGACAAGCTGCTGCCCCTGCCGGTGGTGGAAATCGACTTCCACATGGACAAGGGCCTGCGCTTTGCTGACGAGGCCAACACCGCCGTCAGCGACCGCTCCTACCGCCGGGACGTGTTCGCCCTGGGGGCGCGCCAAAAGATCACCCGCACCTTAGAGTTCCGCTGCGCCCGCCGGGGGTATTACGCCATCGGCCAGGCGGGCCTGGATGTGCGCAGCCTGCTGCTCTCTAAAAAATATGTGGGCGCCTCGCCCCAAAGCACGGATTTCTATGTGCTGCCCCGGCCCGTACCCACCCAGCGCATCCAAATCCCCTTTTCCCAGATCATGGGCAGCGTGCTCAGCCGGAAGAAGGTCTACGACGACCCCTTCGAGTTCGCCGGCCTGCGGGAGTACACCAAGAGCGACCCCATGAAGTACATCAATTGGAAGGCCACCGCCAAAACGGGGAACATGCTGGTGAATATCCACGAGTCCACTCTCTCCCAGAAGGTGGCGGTGCTGCTGGATATGGAGGGCCTGGGCGTCCAGCAGGCGGATGTGCTCAACGAGGAGGCGGTGCGGGTGGCCTGCGCCCTGTGCTCGCGCCTGCTGGAGGCGGGGGTGCGGCTGAGCGTCGCCTCCAACGGGGTGGACGTGCACAGCGGCCGCCCCCTAGACCTGCCGGAGGTCTCCGGCGCGGGCAGCGTCCTCTCCCTGCGCAAGAGCTTCGCCTGCCTTCGGGCGGGCAATGGGCTTGCGCCCATCCAGTCCTTTTTCCCAGAGGGGGACAGCAGCCTGCTGTGCGTGCTGGTCTCCCGCAGCCTGCGGGAGGACCTGGCCCGGGAGTTCGCCCAGCGGGCGGGCCAGCGGGAGTGGGTGCACATCACCCCCTGCCTGGAGGTGCCGGAAGAACAGCCGCGGCTGGGGGCGGTCCACCGCTTCTACTGGGAAGTGTGAAAGGGGGAAGAAGATGAAACGGCTGACAGATCTGGGAACTTGGCGCCAGTGGGTGCTGCGGGCCCTGGGCTGGTGCCACTGCGGACTGTTGTACCTGCTGTATTACGGCCTGCTCCTGTGGATCTTCCAGGGCGGGGGCGCCCTGCCCCTGGGCCTGTGGGGGGGCCTTTTGGCGCTGATCCCCCTGGCCCTGGCGGATGTGGGCGCCCAGCTTTGCCGCAAGCTGTGGCAGTTCTCCCTGTTGAGTTTGGCCCTCTGCGGCCTGACGTGGCTGCTGCTGGGCCACCCTGCGGCCATGGCGCCCCTGGCGCTGGTGTGCCTCCTGCGGGGGAGGAACAGCCTTTCCGAGGACCCGGTGGACTCCGCCCTGGACCGGCCCCTGCTCCCGGCAACGGCGCTGTTTTTGGCGCCCTTCCTGTACAGCGCGGTGATGGGAGAGCCCTGGCTGCAAAAGGCCAGCCTGGTGTGGGCGGCGGTGTACCTGCTGCTGTGGGCCGGGTGGCATGGCTTCCGCACCATCGACCAATACCTCTCCCTCAACCGGGACAGGGCGGGGGTTCCGGCCAAGCGCATTGTGCGCACCAGCGGCCTGGCACTGCTGGGCATGCTGGTGCTGGCGGGGGCCCTGCTGCTGCCGGCCCTGGTCACGGAAGAGGGTATGTTCCGCATCGACCCCCAGACCCGGGAGGTCACGGTGCAGGCCCAGGTCCAAACCCCCGAAATGCCCGGTACCCTGGAGCGGCCCGAGTGGCTGGACCAGCTGGGGCAGGGGAGCAGCTTCCAGTTCCCGCCGTTCCTCAATTATCTGCTGTGGGCCCTGACGGGGGGCCTGGCGGGGGCGGCGCTGCTCTACGGGGCCTACTGCCTGCTGCGGACATTCCGCAGCTCCTTTGTGGACCACCAGGACGTGGTACAGTACCTGCGGGAGCCCCAGGAGAAGCCGGAGGAAGCCCCCCGGCGGAAGAGGCAGCGCCCCCGCCTGTGGGACCGTTCCCCCAATGCCCAGGTGCGCCGGAAATACCGGCGGGCCGTGCTGCAAGCCTCCAAGGAGCCCCCGCCGGTGTGGGCCGCCCCCCGGGAGATTGAGGAGGGGGCGGGCCTGCGGGATGCCCAGCTCCACCAGCTCTATGAGAAAGCCCGGTACAGCCGGGAGGGCTGTACCCTGCAGGAGAGCCGCAGCCTAAAGCGGCAGTAAAAAAAGCGCCTTGCAAAAGGCGCTTTTTTGTCAGGGCCCGTTCCAGGGCCGGTCCCATTCCCGCTGGCGGGCCAGCAGCAGGGCAACCCGGTGCAGGTCCTCTGCCGTGTGGATGAGCTCCTCCCGCCGGTGGAGTTGCATCTGTAACTCCACTGGCAGGGAGAGAAAATAGCTCCTGCTGCTGGAGCTGCCCGCCAGCAGGGCGTTTAAATCCGTATAAGCCAATGCGTCACCCCTGAAAGCTAGGGTGCCCAGCCGGGGGAGTTTTATAACCGGGGGCTCAGCCCAGGCAGCGCCCCACAATCTCCCGCAGGGCGGGGTATACGGCGGGAGAGCCGGCCAGGATGGCTTGGGGCTTCTCATAGGAGAAGGCTTGACCCGGGAGGGTGTCCAGGGGGCAGCCCGCCTCCCGCAGGATGACGGAAGCGGCGGCGTAGTCCCAGGGGGAGAGCCGGGCCTCGAAGAAGCCGTCGCACTGGCCCGCCGCCACATGGCACAGGTCCAGGGCCGCAGAGCCGCTCCGGCGCAGGTCCCCGCAGCAAAGGAACAGCTCCTTGGCGGCGGCAAAGGTGGCGTCCGCCAGCTCCCGGTAATAGGGGGCGGTGCCAAACACAATGACAGCGTTTTCCAGGGGCGCCTGGGCCCCCTGAAGGGGCTTCCCGTCGCAGAAGGCGCCCCCGCCCCGCACGGCGGTGAACAGCTCGCCGGTGCCCAGGTCCAGCACCAAGCCCATCACGCCCTGGCCGTCCTGGACCAGCCCCACGGAGATGGCCGAGGGCTGGTAGCCCCGGATGAAGTTGGTGGTGCCGTCGATGGGGTCGATCACCCAGTTAAATCCGGGGGCCATCTTGTTTTCCTTCTGCTCCTCGGCGAAGAAGCGGGCCTCCGGCAGCAGGGGAGAGAGGTGTTCCATCAAAAATTGCTGAGAGGCCATGTCCGCCTCCGTGACGAAATTGGCGTGCCCCTCTTTGGAGTACACCGCCGGGTGGGGGATGGAGCGCACCAGCTCCCCCGCCTGGCGGAGGATGGGCTCCGCTTTCTCTAACAGCGCCTGAAGTTCCATAAAGACCCTTCCTTTCCATTTGCTCTCCCTATCATACCAGAGAACCGCCCGGGGCGCAACAGCAAAGCTGTTCGCAGTCTGTTAAGAGGGGCTTAATGAAAAACTCAGAACCTGTTCAACAGAAGTTCAAAAATGGGGGGTATTCTATAAGCACAGCAGAAGAAGAGGCCCCAAGGGGACGCTCTTCCCCCACTTGCTTTTTTCATAGATTTTACCTCCCTCTCTCCGCCGTCCGAAATTCCCGGGCGGCTTTTTCCTTGCCTGTTTCCGCGGCGCCCCGAAAAGGGCAAACGAAAAGCGCCCCGTGGCAAACAGGGCGCTTTTTGCTGGATGGATTCCCGGCTTTAGATAACCGCCAGCAGGATGAAGTTGAGCACGAACAGAGCGGTGACCACCCACAGGATGGGATGGACCTTTTTGGCCTCGCCCTTGCACACCTTCACAATGCAGTAGGTGATAAAGCCCATGGCGATGCCGTAGGAGATGCTGTAGCACAGGGCCATGAAGATGCCCGCGAAGAAGGCGGGGATGGCCTCAGACAGATCATCCCACTGGATCTCCTTGAAGGAGGAGGTCATCATCACGCCCACCAGCACCAGGGCGGGAGCCGTGGCGGCAGAGGGGATGGCGCTGACAAAGGTGGCCAGGAAGGCGCTCAGCGCAAAGCAGATGGCAACCACCACGCTGGTAAGGCCCGTGCGGCCGCCAGCGCCAATGCCGGCAGCGCTCTCCACAAAGGTGGTGGTGTTGCTGGTGCCGAAGATGGCGCCAATGGAAGTGGCGGTGGCGTCGGCGAACAGGGCCTTGTCCATCTTAGAGTGGAAGCCGGCCTTGGTCTCCATGGCCTTCTCGTCCTCATCGGAGAAGATGCCGGTGCGGCGGCCGGTGCCAATGAAGGTGCCGATGGTGTCGAAGGTGTCGGAAATGCTGAAGGCAAAAATGGTGATCAGCACCAGGGGGATCTTCGCCGCGTCAGCGAACAGAGAGGGCAGGCCCGCGGGGGTGAAGATGGCGCAGAAGGTGGTGGGCAGCTGCTGGCAGGCCTCTGTAAAGCTGATGGAGCTGCCCAGAGAGGTGACCTGCATGGGAATGCCGATGATGGCGGTGGCCACAATGCCAATCAGAATGGCGCCCTTCACGTTCAAAACCAGCAGCACAATGGTGATTACCAGGCCGATGATGAACAGCCACAGCACGTTGGTGTTCAGGGTGGCCATGGCGGGCACGCCAGAGCCAAAGTTCACAAAGCCCACGTTCAAAAAGCCAATGTAGGCCACAAAGATGCCAATGCCGCCGCCAATGGCGTTCTGCAGGCTGCGGGGGATGGACTTGATGATGAACTTGCGGATCTTCGTCACCGTGATGAGGATGTTAATTAAACCGCAGATGAACACCATGGACAGGGTCTGCTGCCAGGTGAAGCCCAGGCCCAGGCAGACGGTGTACACGAAGAACGCGTTCAGGCCCATGCCGGGCGCCTGAGCGTAGGGGACGTTTGCCACCAGGCCCATCACCAGGGTGCCGATGATGGAGGCAATGATGGTGGCCAGGAACACGGCGCCCCAGGGCATCAGCTCCTCCTCCAAGCCGCCGGCCCGGCCGCTCAGAGTGTTGGGGTTCACCACGATGATGTAGGCCATGGCGAAGAAAGTCGTCAGGCCGGCGATGATCTCGCGGCTGAACGTGGTGCCGTTTTCCTTGAGTTTGAAGAACTTTTCCATTAACTCACCTTCCTAAAAATGTTACCGCTCAAGCGGCCGGCAGCGAGGCCCCTTGCGGGCTGCCGCCCCTGCCTTTTCTCAAAGCCGCACAGGCAGGGGGCGCCCCAAAGGCCCCGCCCCGAAGGGCTGGCGCGCGGAACACGCGCCCATAGGACGATTATACTGGGGGAAGGAAAGAATGTCAATGAATGTTAAAGTTCTTTGAACAAATATTGAATAGAGAATTTCCTGGGGAAATTTCAAGATTTTTTGTCGGGCTCTTGGGGGGCGGGGGAGTGGGCCCGCTTCCAGGCCTGGATCTGCTCCAGCCGCTGGGCTGCCCGGGCCTCGCTGCCCTGCTGGGTGGGGCGGTAATAGGTGCGCCCCAAAAGGGAGTCCGGCAGGCACTGCATGCTGGTCAGCTTTTCCTCTGTGTCGTGGGCGTACACATACCCCTCCCCGTAGTGCAGGTCCTTCATCAGCCGGGTGGGGGCGTTGCGGATGACCAGCGGCACCGGCTCTGCCAGCATGTTCTGGGCGTCCCTCTTGGCGGCTTCATAGGCTTTGTACAGGGCGTTGGACTTGGGCGCCAGGGAGAGGTACACCACGCAGTGGGTCAGGGTGACGCTGCACTCGGGCATGCCGATGAAGTGGCAGGCCTGGTAGCAGGCCGTGGCGATCTCCAAAGCCCGGGAGTCCGCCATGCCCACGTCCTCGCTGGCAAAGCGGATGAGCCGCCGGGCCACATAGAGAGGGTCCTCCCCGGCCTCCAGCATCCGGGCCAGCCAGTAGACGGCCGCGTCCGGGTCGGAGTTGCGCATGGACTTGTGCAGGGCGGAGATCAGATTGTAGTGCTCCTCCCCGTTCTTGTCGTAGAGCAGGCTCTTGCGGCTGACGCACTGCTCCAGGATATCCTGGGTAACCGTCACCGTCTCCCGCTCCCGGCGGCCGTTGAGGACCACCATCTCTAAAGTGCCCAGGGCGGTGCGGGCGTCCCCGTTGGCAAAGTTGGCGATGGCCTCCAGCATCCCCTCCTCCAGGCGGATGTCCTGGCCCCCAAAGCCCCGGGGGTCCCGCAGCGCGTTTTGAAGGAGCTTTACCAGGTCCTCCGGGGTGAGGGCCTGCAGCACAAACACCTTGCACCGGGACAGAAGGGCGGAGTTCACCTCAAAGGAGGGGTTCTCCGTGGTGGCGCCGATGAGCACAATGCTGCCCTTCTCCACAAAGGGCAGGAAGGCGTCCTGCTGGGCCTTGTTGAACCGGTGGATCTCGTCCACAAAGAGGAGGGTCCGCTCCCCCATCAGCCGGTTCTGCTCCGCCTGGGCCATGACCCCCTTGATCTCCTTGATGCCGCTGGTCACGGCGCTGAAATTGATGAAGTTGGACTGGGTCCTCCCGGCGATGATCCGGGCCAGGGTGGTCTTGCCCACCCCGGGCGGCCCCCAGAAGATCATGGAGGAGACCCGGTCCTGCTCGATAAGCTGGCGCAGCACCTTGCCCTCTCCCAGCAGGTGCTCCTGCCCCACGAACTCCTCCAGGGTGCGGGGCCGCATGCGGGTGGCCAGGGGGATGTCCCGGGGGTCCTCCCGCTCAAAGAAAGATTGCTGTTTCACCGCGTTTTCCTGCCTCCTTCTTTCTCGTCCACGGCCCGGCACATCCAGGCCAGGGCCTTTTTCCACCGGCCGTCCACGCCTTTGCCGTGGCCGCCCTTGTTCCATTCCAGCACCGTGTCCAGGCCCTTTTCCTTATAAAAGGCGTGGGCCCGGCGGGTGCAGTCCCCCACGGTGCGCAGCAGGGGCGGCCCGCCAAACTCTTCCCGGTCCCCCAGGGAGAGGTAGATCTTCTCCCCCGGCCGGGGCGGGTGCTGTTCCATGTAGTCCATCCAGCCCGGGTACCACAGGGAGCCGGACAGGGACCCCGCCGCCTGAAAGGCTCCGCTCTGGGCCTGGGCCCACAGGGCGAACAGCCCGCCCAGGGAGTAGCCCAAAATCCCCCGCCCCTCCGGCCGGGGGCTGGCCCCGTATTCCCTTTCCAAATAGGGCAGGGCGGCCTCCGTGAGGAACTCCAGGTAGGCGCCCGCCTCCCCTGTAAAGGTTTCCCCCTCCCGGACGCCGGGCGCGGGCCAGGGGGTGAAGTCCCGGTCCCCTTCGGCCCGGGCGAAAAACAGCAGGGCCGGGGGGAGCTCCTGGGAAAGGCTGGGCAACTTCTCCTCCATACCCCACCCGCAGAGCACCAGCAGGGGGAGGGGGCCCTCCTCCTGGGGCGCAAAGCAGGCGCAGGGCCGGCCCTCTAAAGAAAAGCGATGCAAGGCCCCCTTCACGGCGCGCCTCCTTCCCGCTTCTGGGCGGCCTTAAGGGCGCCCTGCTTTTGATACTCCCGGGGGGAGAGCTTCATCCGGGTGCGGAACACCTTGGAGAAGTACGCCGGGTTGGAGAACCCCACCTGAGAGGCCACCTCCGCCACGGTGAGCCGCCCCGCCTTTAACAGGGGAAGGCTGCGCCCAATGCGGTAATCCAGCAGGTACTCGAACAGGGACTGGCGCATCTGCCGCCGGAAAAACCGGCAGCACTCGCTTTTGCACAGCCCCACCTGCTTTGCCACGTCCTCCAGGGTGATCTTCTCCCCGTAGTTTTCGTGAAGGTAGGAGAGGATGACCCGCAGGCGCTCCATCCGCTCCGGGTCAGAGGGGGGCGCGCCCTGGTCCTCCCAGTGGCGGTACAGGTCCCCCCAAATGCCCAAAAGCAGCCGCTGCACCTCCAGCTCATAGGTCTCCGGCCGGTCTTGAGAGAGCCGGTAAATGCCCTGAAGGGCCTCTAGGGCGCGGGCCTGCCAGGGCTCCTCCGGAGAGAGCCGCAGGGAGGGGAGGGCGCCGCTGCTTACAATGCGGTCCACAAACTTCCGCCGGATGACGCAGCCCTCATACCCCCCCAGCAGCCGGGGGTGGAAGGTGAGGGAGACATAGTCGCAGTCCTGGCCGCTTTCCACACGGCAGCCAGAGTGGAGGGCGTCCGCGTTGCAGAAAAGGCCCTCTCCGGCCTTCAGCAGATAGCGGCTGTCGTTGACCCGGTAGTCGATCTCCCCAGAGAGGACCAGGGTCAGCTCCACCTCATCGTGCCAGTGCCAGGGGAAGGACCCCGTCCCGTAGGAGGAGAGCCGCTTGCGGCTGATGTTCACCGGGAACTCATAGGTGCCGTGGGCCTTCAGCTCCCGCTTGTCCAAATTTACCCGCAGTTCCATAGAAAACCTCAATATAAGAAAAGAACAGGCCAATATCCTTGTTGTTTTTCTGCCTATGTTCTCATTATAATAATAACAAAGGCAGAAAGCAACCTGCCGCGGAAAATTTTACAGGAGGTATGGCAGCATGGCGATCTTGGTATTGGGCGGGGCCGGTTACATCGGCTCCCACACGGCGTATGAGCTGATTGACAACGGTGTGGATGTGGTGATTGCGGACAACCTGGAGACCGGCCACATCGAGGCGGTCCACCCCAAGGCCCGTTTCTATCAGGGGGATATCCGGGACCGGGCCTTCTGCGACATGCTCTTTGAGAAAGAGCCCATCGAGGGGGTCATCCACTTCGCGGCCAACTCCCTGGTGGGGGAGAGCATGACAAAGCCCCTGAAGTACTACGACAACAACCTGTGCGGCACCAAGGTGCTGCTGGAGTCCATGGTGGCCCACGGCGTGGACAAGATCGTGTTCTCCTCCACCGCCGCCACCTACGGCGAGCCGGAGAATATCCCCATCCTGGAGACGGACCCCACCCACCCCACCAACACCTATGGCGAGACCAAGCTCTCTATGGAGCGGATGTTCCACTGGGTGGGCCAGGCCCACGGCCTGCGCTATGTGAGCCTGCGGTACTTCAACGCCTGCGGCGCCCACAAGTCCGGCCAGATCGGCGAGGCCCACCACCCGGAAACCCACCTCATCCCCCTGATCCTCCAGGTGCCCCTGGGCCAGCGGGAGCAGGTCTCCATCTACGGCGACGACTACGACACCCGGGACGGCACCTGCGTGCGGGATTACATCCACGTCACCGACCTGGCCCAGGCCCACATCCTGGCCATGGAGTACCTGCAAAACGGCGGCGAGAGCTCCATCTTCAACCTGGGCAACGGGGTGGGCTTCACCGTGAAAGAGGTCATCGAGACCGCCCGCAAGGTGACCGGCCATCCCATCCCCGCCCAGATCACCCCCCGCCGGGCCGGGGATCCCGCCCAGCTGGTGGCAAGCAGCGAGAAGGCCAAGACCGTCCTGGGCTGGAAGCCCCAGTACGACGACCTGGAGACCATTATCCAGAGCGCCTGGAAGTGGCACGAGAGCCACCCCAACGGCTACGGCAAATAAGCGGGGGGAAAAGAGCTCCTATGGAAAAGATTGCCAGCTTTACGGTAAACCACCTGGACCTGCTCCCCGGGGTCTATGTGTCCCGAAAGGACCATGTGGGCCAAGAGGTCCTCACCACCTTTGACCTGCGGATGTGCGCCCCCAACCGGGAGCCGGTGATGAACACCGCCGAGCTTCACACCATCGAGCACCTGGCCGCCACCTACCTGCGCAACGAGCCCCACTGGAAGGAGAAGGTCATCTACTTTGGGCCCATGGGATGCCGCACCGGCTGCTACCTCATTTTGGCCGGGGATTACCAATCTCAGGACGTGGTGCCCCTGGTGCGGGACACCTTCCGCTTCATCGCGGAGTATGAGGGGGAGATCCCCGGCGCTGCCGCCAAAGACTGCGGCAACTACCTGGACCAGAACCTGCCCATGGCGCGGTTCCTGGCCAAGAAGTACCTGGCCGAGGCGCTGGAGCACCCCACCGAGAAGAACCTGAACTATCCCGAATAAATCCCGCCAAAGCGCCTGTGTTTGGAAACGCCAAAACACCGGCGCTTTTTTGTCCGCCCCTCTAAAAAATGGAGGGGCGATTTGTTTTTTTGCTGAATTTCCACTGAGAGCTTTGATTTAAATTGTATTTGTTGCCCGGGCGTGCTATGATGGGGGTGGAAGTTTTATCCCATCCTTTGAAAAAGGAGGCATCCCTATGACCTGGAACGTCTTGAAATGGGTGGCCATCGCGGCCATGCTTATCGACCACACGGCGGCGGTGCTGGGAGGCTGGCTCCCTCCCCTCTGCTCCGGCTTGATGCGGGACGTGGGCCGGATGGCCTTTCCCATCTTCGCCTATGGCATCGCCCAGGGGTGCGTGTACACCCACAGCGCCCGGCGCTACCTGGGGCGGCTGCTGCTTTTTGCCCTGATCTCCGAGGTGCCCTATCAGCTGGCGCTGGAGCAGCCCCTCCCGCCTCGCTTTGCCACCACCAATGTGTTCTTCACCCTGCTGGCCGGGGCCGCCTGCTGCCAGATTGTGAAGGTCTGCCGGAGCAGGGGCAAACGCTGGGCCTGGGCGGCGGTGGTGCCCGTGGGGGCCATCGTCCTGCTGTGCGAGATGCAGCACACCGACTACGGCGGCTTTGGGGTGCTGTGCATCCTGCTGCCCTACCTGTTCTGGGAGAGCAAGCCCGCCCGCCTGATCGCCCTGGGCTCGGTGGTGGCCTTTATTTATATTGTGGTAAGCCACTTCCAGGGGTTTGGGATGCCGCTGTATTGGATTTACGCCCCGGAAAACGTGGGGAGCATGGTGCGGGAAACGCTGTTCGCCCTGGCGGGGGTGGGGCTTATCGCCCTGTACAACGGCCAGCCCGGCTCGAAAAAAGGCAAGTGGGCGTTCTATGTCTTTTACCCCGCCCACCTGCTGGCGCTGTTCGCCCTGGACTGGGCCCTGGGCGGCCCCACCTTTATGACCTGGGCCCAGCTTTTGGGGGGATGAAGCTGCAAAAAGTTTGAGGAAATTCATACGGCACGAGAAAGGAGTTGTTCCTATGAGTTGGAAGAATTGGGTGTTAAATCCAGAACTCATCAGCATCGTCCTGGGCCTGGCGGCGATGGCGCTGCCCGTGGCGGGCATGGCCCGCCGGGGGAAGCCGGGGTCCTGGGCTGCTGGCAGCTTTTTCCTCGCCGCGCTGGCGGTGACGTTCCAGCTGTTCCTGCTGGCCCGCTTTGTGGAGCAGGACATGGCCACGGTGGAGGACACCGCCAACGCCCGATTTCTGGCGGCGATGGTTTTGCTGGTGTGCACAGCGGCGCTGAACTTGGCCGCCTTTCTTCTGGCCCGGCGGCGCGCGCACAAATAGAAAAAGGGCTTCCCACAAAGGCAGCCCCTTTCCCTGTTCACGAGAGGTTTTTCAGCACCGCCGCCACCTCTTGCCGGGTGATGAAGCTCTGGGGCCGGAAGCCGCCCTCCGCGTCCCCGCGCATCAGGCCCTCCGCCTGGACAAACTCCACCGCTTCCTGGGCCCAGTCCGCCACAGGCTTTTTTGCCAGCTCCGCAAAGTAGGCCTCGATCTCCCGCCGGGCAATTTCCTTCACTTCCGCTTCTGTCAATTCCGGTTCCTCCTTTTCCGGTTCATTCATCGCCTGGACGATGCTGGGATAGTCTTTGTAAGCCCAGTTGCCGTCAAAATTCTTCCCAGACACCGCCAGCTTGTCCGTGAATTGCCAAATCCCATAGGGCTTTTTGTAGGTGCAAATGCTGTTCCACTGGGCCACCCATTTGTCGTACTTGTCAAGCAGCGGGCTGTTCAGCTTCCCGTTCAGCCAGCTGAGGGAGGCATAAATGCCCGCATACACCCCAGCCGCCTCCATCGCGCCGCAAAAAGTCTGGCAGGTGGCCGCCAAGTCCGCGCCGGAAATCTGGCTGTCCTCCACGTCAAACCACACGCCGTAGGCCGGCTTTTTCCCCGCCAGCAGCCGCAGGGCATGCTGGGCCTCGCTCTTGGCCATCGCGGCGGTTTTGGCATAGCTGTAGAGGTACGCCCCCCAGGGCATGCCAGCTGTTTCCGCCTTGCGGACATTTTCGGAGAACCGGGAGTCATCCTGGCTCACATAGTCACTGCCATAGCCCAGGCGGATGATGGCAAATTGCACCCCCGCGTTCTTCAATGCCTGGAAGTCCACACTGCCGTTGTGCTCCGAGATATCCACGCCTTTTTTCTGCATTCCTGCATCCCTCCTCAAAAACTTGGGGGAAAGGCCTTCCCCCTTATTTTATTGTAGGCGCTGCATCTGCGCAGGGGGCGCGGGGCGCTGTGGGTGCGGATTTTTTTGCACTTGACGGCCGGGAATTCATCTTGTAAACTTAAAGAAGCGGGCCTCAGGAAGGGGCCCCGCCCAGCAGGGCGGCTGAACCCGGCCCCAAGGCCGGTATCATGGAGAAAACGACGATTCCGCAGGAAGCAGATCGGGCGCGCCGAAGCGCGCCGGGTTTGGTTCCTGTTGTCTTTTTAGAAGGGAAAGGAGCGCGCTATGGAGCTGAAGGAGTTTTTCCGGCAGTGCCCCCGGGTGGCCCTGGGCTTTTCCGGCGGGGTGGACTCTGCCTACCTGCTGTACGCCGCCTTGGAGCATGGCGCCCAGGTGAAGCCCTATTTTGTCAAGACCGCCTTCCAGCCCCGGTTCGAGCTGGAGGACGCCCGCCGCCTCTGCGCCCAGCTGGGGGTGGAGCTCACCGTGCTGGAGCTGGATGTGCTCGCAGTCCCCTGCGTGGCGGAAAACCCCCCGGACCGGTGCTACCACTGCAAGCGGGCCCTGTTCGGCAGGCTGCGGCAGCAGGCCCTGGCCGATGGCTACACCGTGCTGATAGACGGCACCAACGCCTCCGACGACGCCGGGGACCGCCCCGGCATGCGGGCCCTGGGGGAGCTGTCCGTGCGCTCGCCCCTGCGGGAGTGCGGCATCACCAAGGCCCAGGTGCGGGCCCTCTCCCAAGAGGCGGGGCTGTTCACCTGGGACAAGCCCGCCTACGCCTGCCTGGCCACCCGGGTGCCCACCGGGGAGGCCATCGCCCCAGAGACGCTGCAAAAGGTAGAGGCCGCCGAGGAGGCGCTGTTCTCCCTGGGCTACAGCGATTTGCGGGTGCGGGTGTTCCACGGCGCGGCCCGGCTGCAGCTGCCGGGGCAACAGCTGGAACGGGCCGCCAAAGAGCGGGAGAGGATTTTGCAGGCCCTGGCCCCCTGGTTCGGCACGGTGCTGCTGGACCTGAAAGAGAGGTAAAAATGCCGCCCTCTTGCTTTCGGCAAGGGCGGCTCCCTCCACCCAGATGAAACGTTTTCATTTCATTCTTTTCTCCATTGGAAAGGAGGTCCTTCAAATGGACCAACAGGAAATACGCTCCCTTTTAGAGCAGGTGGCCCAGGGCCAGCGCTCGGTGGACGAGGCGGTTCTGGCCCTGAAAATGGAGCCCTTCCAGGAGCTGGGCTTCGCCAAGGTGGACAACCACCGGGGCCTGCGCCAGGGCGCCGCGGAGGTCATCTACGGCGCGGGGAAAACACCCCGGCAGATCCACGACATCGCCGCCTCTATGCGGCAGACCGGGGAAAAGGCCATCCTCATCACCCGCATGACCCGAGAGGCCGCCCAGGCGGTGGGGGAGGATTTGCCCCTTAGCTACCACGAGATGGGCCGCATCGGCATTGTGGGGGAGATGCCCGCCCCCACCGGCAAGGGCACCATTGTGGTGGCCACCGGCGGCACCAGCGATATGCCCGTGGCCGAGGAGGCCGCCCTCACCGCCGAGGTGCTGGGCAACCAAGTCACCCGCCTGTACGATGTGGGCGTGGCGGGCCTGCACCGCACCCTCTCCCACCTGGAGGACATTATGAGCGCCCGGGTCATCATCGCCATCGCCGGGATGGAGGGGGCCCTGGCCAGCGTCATCGGGGGCCTTTCCGACTGCCCGGTGATCGCCGTGCCCACCAGCGTGGGATACGGGGCGGCCTTTGGGGGCCTGGCAGCGCTGCTGTCCATGCTGAACTCCTGCGCCAGCGGGGTCAGCGTGGTGAATATCGACAACGGCTTTGGCGCCGGGTATTTGGCCAGTATGATCAACCACTTATAGTCCGTGGCCGGCGCAGTGCCTGCGCTCTCAAGACGCGCACGCCGCTTTAGGGCGGCGGGGTTT
>UQRL01000011.1 GCA_900543555.1 uncultured Oscillospiraceae bacterium
CTTCATTTATACCAGAGACTGCAAACTAAATTTGCGAAAGAATGTTGACACTACCGCTCCGCGCTCTCTTGCTTTTTTATCTTTGGCTCCTCCACAGGGGCCTCCAAGGCCGCAGCACAAGGGATAAATCAAAGATGAAAAAATCACGGCGCTTTCCTCCTCTTACTACTGGCCTTTTGGAATAAGAGACGATATAATAGAATGGAAGATGACTCCTGGGGCAAGCTCATTTCCTCCAGCGGCAGCTTGGCTGAAATTAACCCCTTAGCGGAATGTAAACACATTGCAGATGGTGAAATTCATTATTTAGCTGAAACACCGGTTCCTGAACCATGGAATTCTTGGTATTTTGGAGGTATGCCATGAAAATTGATGTATCACAAAAAAGTGGAGTGGGAATTTCTATCCATGATGATGAACTTTCGGAACTTCGGTTTATCCGCGAGAAGAAGGAGCTGCGTCTTTCCATGCTAGCTTGGGAAACAGCAGAAGTAGTCCCTTCAGAATTCAAAATGAAGTCTCCATGCTATGAGATAGTCTTTCATCAAGTGAGAGGATTTGAAATGACCTCCTGTGATTTTTGGGGCCAATCCCAACGTGCGCTGGGATTGACCTTGATGGATGAGAAAGGGCGAACTCTCTTACCTTGGCTGCTACAACAACGGGATGCGAGAGACCGTTATAAGGAGTCTGTGCTAGGAGCAGAAGAAGATTATCTGGAGTGCATGATTGAGTTTATTTCAGGAGACTTTTTTACGGTCGTTTGCCAAGCGATAGAAGTTCCGGATGAAAAAGTGTATTGGGCGAAATAAGTGAGAAAGACTTCTAGTTAAAGTTTTATATGAAGGAGAAATTTCATTAGAACCTCTTGAAGTCACCTGCGGCTTATTCTCTGTACTGCGTACTTTATTACTGGAAAGACTATTGGGCATCGTGATATTTTCTTCGAGAGGCCCGAAAGCCAACTTCATGGCTCGCTGCGAAAACACATGGCAAAGGAGGCGCATCCCGTGAAGTGGAAATCCCTTTTCTGTTTGCCGCTGCTGGCTCTTTTGTTGCTGGCCTGCGGGGGGTGCCAGCCAAAATCTGCCATTCTGTTGCAGGGGAAAGAGCTGGCCTCCTGGGAAGACCTATATGGCCAAGATATAGACGCTGTGGCGGGGACGCTGGGGGTGGAGCTTTCCTACAGTGAAGTGAGGAACGTCTGGAACCTGCCGGAGCCAGTCCTGTTTGAGGAAATGGAATTCACCCGGCAGCTGCTGTTCGAGGCGGATACCAACACTCTCTTCGGCGTGCGGTATGTCTATCAAGGCCCTGTGGAGGACCTTTCCTCTTTTGTGGACGGGTTGCTTTCCCAGTTTACCAAAGCCTATGGCCAGGCCATCACTTACCCCGAAACAAAGTACCGCCTGTCCGATGATGCCTTCAAAGCGGCCGCAGCTGCTAGTCTGGACCAGTGGGAAATGTTCCTATATCCCTGGCGGGAAGAGTGGTCGGCCAGCGAAAACACCGTGTGCTGTCTAAGTGTACAGCCTATTCCCGGGCGGACAGAGATCATACTGGACTACACCATGGCCTCGGAGGAACCGGTCTTCCACATCCAGGGGGATTATCCTGATTTCATCCGTATCCAACGCAACCACATTGCAGATGAAGATTACAAAGATTTTTTCCCCCAGGACAAGGAGTATCAGGAGATCATTGAACTTCTCAACGGACTTCAGTACCGCCGCAAGGAAGTCTTGGAACTGGAGAGCGGTGGTGGAGGCTTCATGTACGCTGTGGAATTTATGTACGAAAAAGACAATCCCTATGAGGAAGACAAAAACGCTTCCCCTTATTGTCGCCTCTGTTATGAATTCACCAACGAGAATATCCTGGTTGACCATGTCATGTATTACTGTGACCCGGAGGCTCTGGCCCAGCTGCAGGCGTATTTGGGGCCATGACTTTTAAAACAAAGACAATTTTTTGCCTCTTTCGTGTGCCGCGTCGTTCGTTTGACAGCAGGTTGAATCATCTCCTGCCAGCATTGTCCGAAAGCTTTGAGAAAAGCCCCGGCTTTCCTGGGATCATCCTTGGATTACCGGGGCTTTTTTTATTTGCTTTTTTATTTTCTGAAACCCGCATAATTCCTGGAGAAAACGGGCATGAATTCGTGTGATATTTCGTGGCTTTATGGCGGTTTAAGTGTATATTTCCCGCGTTTTATGCCGCGATAACGGTTATCGAAAAGCAAGAAAAATGGCTTGAAACCTAGAAATCTAGGAATCAAGCCATTCAAGACCTGGGTTAGGGTGATAAAATAGATGTCAATGAAAAACGCGGGCAACAAAAATCGCGAACCCCACAAGGTGAAGTTCGCGACTTGGGAGCGGCAGCTTGCCGCTGGTGCGCGAGACGGGACTTGAACCCGTACGTCGTAGACACACGCACCTCAAACGTGCCTGTCTGCCAGTTCCAGCACTCGCGCATAACCAACGCTGAGTATTATAGCATTCAGGCACAATGTTGTCAAGATGGGAATTCATTTCCCGGGAAATTTTTACCGGCACAGCCCCAGAAAGAAATCGAAGATAGGCCGGCCGTCCACCGTGTCCTCCCGGCGCAGGGTAAAGGACATGCGCTCTGGGTGCCACTGTACGCCGTAAATCCGTTTTTCCGGCCACTCCACCGCCTCGATGACCCCGTCCGCCTGGGAGCGGGCCGCCACCCGCAGCCCGGGGGCTACCTGTCCCAAAGCCTGGTGATGGGCGCTGTTCACGGGAAAGGCGCTTCCGTAGAGGCCCTCCAAAAAGCTGCCGGGTGCCGCCTCCACTCCGTGCACCCGGTCCCCCCGCACGGCGTCGTGCTTGTGGTCCGCCGCCGTGGGAATGTCCTGGATCAGATCCCCGCCCAGGGCCACGTTGAGCAGCTGAATCCCCCGGCAGATGCCCAGAATGGGACGTCCCCATGCCAAGAAGCGGGACACCAGTTCCAGTTCGGCCGCGTCCCGCTGCAGGTCCGGGGCCTCGCTTCCATCGGAGGGCTGGCCATACCGGGCCGGGTCGATGTCCCCGCCGCCGGGCAGCAGCAGCCCCTGGCAGTCCAGGGCCTCCTCTACGTCCAGGCTGAATACACATTCAGCCCCACATCCCTCCAGAGCGCTGGCGTAGTTGGCCAGCTTTTCACGGACTCCGTATCCATATATTTTTGTCACAGGTCATGCCCCATTTCTGAGATTTTTTTGAAAAAGCAATCGTATCATGTCCCCAAGGGTTTTGCAAGCCCCATTTCATTAACTATGCGCTTTTTGGGGAGAATAATCAAGAGCTTTGAAAAAGAAAAAGCCCTTCGCAGGGAAACTGCCGCTGTTCCCGCCTCTAGCGGCGCCTGGCGCGGACCAGTGCCACGGCTCCATAGAGCAGGAAGAACAGCAGCAGGCTGCCGCACAATCCCCATAGGGGGAAAAGATAGTCGAAGAAAGCGCGGCTGTCCACCCAAGCGAAGGGGAGGGTGCATAGAAGCGCCAAGCCTCCCTGGGAGAGGAGAAACAGCAAAGCAGAGGAACAGCGAACCCGCAGCTTTCCAGACCAAGCCAGGCAGAGCAGGACTAGCAGCCCCAGAAGGTAGACAGCGCAGAGAGCACCGCATATCCCTTCCCCCAGCTGTTTCCAAAAGATGCGCAGCTCGTGGGCGGCGGTGTCCGCCGTGGAAAAGGGGTAGAGCAGGTCCACCGCCAGCCGGGTGGAGGAGCGGGCCAGCAGGCCCAGGGCCAGAATGGCGCTCAACAGCGCGGGAATGAGAGCACGGCGCTTTGCTTTCATGGAAATCCCCCCGTGGGTTTTCTTTTCAGTATAAGGGGGCGGATTTAAGAATGAGTCAAATATGCGTCAAGGGGATGTAAAATCCAAAGTGAAAGGAGGGACCTTCTTTGAAACGGGAGGAAAACGCAGTGGCCGCGGCGGTCATTGCCCTGGGGCTGGGGGTGGCCCCACGCCCAGGCTATGAAACGGCTGGGTCTGTGCCTGGAGGAGTACGTCCTGTATGTGAAAGCCGGGGGAGAGGGCTGAGCTTTCCCGCAGATTCCTGTTGCCAAGCCCTTCCACTTGCGATATAATATTTTGTATTGTGACACGCCCCGGCTTAGGGGGCGGTCTTTGAGAAAATCCGGCTTTTTGAAAGCCGCAAGGAGAGATAGAGCATGGCAACAGTCAGAACTCGGTTTGCCCCCAGCCCCACGGGCTTTATGCACGTGGGCAACCTGCGCACGGCGCTGTATGAATACCTGGTGGCCAAGTCCCAGGGGGGCAAGTTTGTCCTTCGCATTGAGGACACGGACCGGGAGCGCCTGGTGGAAGGCGCCGAAGCGGTCATCTACAAGACCCTGGACCAGGTGGGCCTGCGGCACGACGAAGGCCCGGACATGGGCGGCGAGTACGGCCCCTATGTCCAAAGCCTGCGCAAGGACCTTTACAAGCCCTACGCCCAGCAGCTGGTGCGGGAGGGCAAGGCCTATTACTGCTTCTGCACCAAAGAGCGGCTGGAGTCCCTTCACAATGAGGAGGGCATTGGCGGCTATGACCGCCACTGCCGGGATCTGCCCGCCGAGGAGGTCCAGCGGCTGCTGGAGGCGGGCACGCCCTACGTCATCCGCCAAAAGGTGCCCCTGACGGGCTCTACCACCTTTGAGGACGCGGTGTTCGGCTCCATCACCATCGAGAACAAGGAGATCGAGGATCAGGTGCTCCTCAAGGCGGACGGCTACCCCACCTACAATTTTGCCAACGTCATCGACGACCACCTGATGCACATTACCCATGTGGTGCGGGGCAGCGAATACCTCACCTCCACCCCCAAGTACAACCTGCTGTATGAGGCCTTCGGCTGGGAGATCCCCACCTACGTCCACCTGCCCCTGATTATGGGCAAAAACGAGGATGGCTCGGTGTCCAAGCTCTCCAAGCGCCACGGCTCCACCAGCTTTGAGGGCCTGGTGGCCGAGGGTTACCTGCCCCAGGTCATCACCAACTACATCGCCCTTCTGGGCTGGGCCCCCAAGGACAACCAGGAGATCTTCTCCCTGCCGGAGCTGGTGCAGGCCTTCTCCATTGATGGCATCAGCAAGTCCCCGGCGGTGTTCGACTACGACAAGCTCAACTGGTTCAACGCCGAGTACATCAAGGCCATGGGGGAGGAGGAGTTCACCGCCCACGCCATGCCCTATTATAGAGAGGTGTTCGGGGCGCAGGACAAGCCCTGGGAGGTGCTCTACTCCATCCTGCCGGCCCGCATCACCAAGTTCCAGGAGATCCCCGGCCTGCTCCACTTTTTGAAGGAGCTGCCTGACTACCCCGCGGATTTCTTTGTCAACAAGAAGAGCAAGGCCAACTTGGAGAACGCCCCCCAGATGCTCCAGGCGGCCATCCCCGTGCTGGAGGCTTTGCCCGACTGGAACGTCACCGCTATCCACGACAGCCTCATCGCCCTGGCAGGGGAGCTGGGCGTGAAGAACGGCACCCTGCTGTGGCCGGTGCGCATCGCCGCGGCGGGAACCCTGGTCACTCCCGGCGGGGCGATGGAGATCCTGACACTGCTGGGCCGGGAAGAGGCCCTGCGCCGCCTGCAGGCCGGACTTGCCAAGCTCCAGGCCTGAGCCTGGTTTGGAAATACATCAACGTAATCCCTTAGAAAGGAACCGTGAATGCAATGAGCGAGAAAATCAATTTTGAGGAAATCCCTTCCACCAGCTTTATTGACGACTTCGTGAAAGAGGACATGGGCCCCGGCGGCCGCACCGAGGGGATGCGGGTTCACACTCGTTTCCCGCCCGAGCCCAACGGCTACCTGCACATCGGCCACGCCAAGGCCATCTATATTGACTTCGGCACGGCAGAGCGCTTCGGCGGCATCTGCAACCTGCGCATGGATGACACCAACCCCGTCAAAGAGGACGTGGAGTATGTGGACGCCATCAAAGAGGATATCCACTGGCTGGGCTACGATTGGGACGACCGGTTTTACTATGCCTCCGACTACTTTGAAGCCATGTACAAGGGGGCCGAGGAGCTGATTGAAAAGGGCCTGGCCTATGTCTGCGAGCTGACCCCCGAACAGATGAAGGAGATGCGGGGCGACCTGACCCACCCCGCCCAGAGCCCCTACCGGGACCGGCCCAAGGAGGAAAGCCTGGACCTGTTCCGCCGCATGCGGACCGGGGAGTTTGAAAACGGCCGCTACACCCTGCGGGCCAAGATCGACCTGGCCTCCGGCAACTTCAACATGCGGGACCCGGTCATCTACCGCATCAACCACACCAGCCACCACCGCACCGGGGACAAGTGGTGCATCTACCCCATGTATGACTACGCCCATCCCTTTGAGGACGCCATGGAGTGCATCACCCACTCCCTGTGCTCCTTGGAGTTTGAGGACCACCGGCCCTTCTACGACTGGGTCATCCAGAACGTGACCCTGCCCAGCAAGCCCCGGCAGATTGAGTTTGCCCGCCTGGGCATCAACAACACGGTGATGAGTAAGCGGAAGCTCCGCGCCCTGGTAGAGGGCGGCTATGTGGCCGGCTGGGACGACCCCCGCATGCCCACCATCTGCGGCCTGCGCCGCCGGGGCTACACCCCCGCCTCCATCCGCAATTTCAGCGAGCGCAACGGTGTTTCCAAGGTGAACTCCACAGTGGAGTACGCCTTTTTGGAGTACTGCCTGCGGGAGGACCTGAACCAGAACGCCCGCCGGGCCATGGCCGTGCTGGACCCCGTCAAGCTGACCATCACCAACTACCCCGAGGACAAAACCGAGCTGTTTGACGTGGAGAACAACCCCAACAAGCCCGAGGAGGGCACCCGCCCGGTGAGCTTCTCCCGCACGGTGTATATCGAGCGGGAGGACTTTTTGGAGGCCCCGGTGCCCAAGTACAAGCGCCTCTACCCGGAAGGCCCGGAGTGCCGCCTGAAGGGAGCCTACCTCATCCGCTGCACCGGCTGCCGGAAGGATGAAGAAGGCAACATCGTCGAGGTCTTTGCCGAGTACGACCCGGAGAGCCGGGGCGGCAACCCTGCCGACGGCCGCAAGGTGAAGGGCGCCACCATCCACTGGGTGAACGCCGCCGACGCCCTGGACGCGGAGATCCGCCTGTACGACAACTTGTTTACCGTGGCCAACCCCGACGAGGGCAACTTCCTGGACTACCTGAACCCGGACTCCCTGAAGGTGCTCACCGGCTGCAAGGTGGAGAAGTGCCTGGGCGAGGCCAAGCCGGGGGAGAGCTACCAGTTCCTGCGCCAGGGCTACTTCTGCGTGGACAACAAGGACTCCCAGCCCGGTGCCCTGGTATTCAACCGCTCCGTCAAGCTCAAAGACAGCTTCAAGCCAGCGTGACGCTGGACCCAAGACGCGGGGCGCGCTTTTAGGGCGCTTTTCAAGTGGTATTGAAAGGGCTGCGGCGTTCCCGGTGCGACGGGGCGCGCAGGCCATAGCAAATTTGACGAATGTTCTTCGGAAAGAGGTTTTATCCATGAAGATCACCTATTTGGGCACTGCCGCCTCTGAGGGGCTGCCCGCTCCTTTCTGCACCTGTCCGGTGTGCCAAAAAGCCCGCCAAGAGGGTGGCAAAAGCGTGCGCACCCGCACCCAGGCCCTGGTGGATGAGAGCCTGCTCATTGACTTTCCCCCGGACACCTACCTGCACTGGCTGCGGAACAACTTCGATTTTTTGAAGGTCACGGATTTGCTGGTGACCCACTCCCACATGGACCACTGGTACCCCGACGACCTGCAGGCCACGGTGGAGCCCTTCGGCCACCACGACCCCGCCTACACCCTCACCCTTCACGGCAACGAGAAGGTGTGCCGCCAGCTGGAAGAGGGCATGGGGGCGGAGGAACCCAAGATCTTGGACACAGTGAAGCGCCAGGTGGCCACGGCCTTTGAGACCTTCACCGCCGGGGAGTACCGCGTCACGCCCCTGCCCGCCGACCACTGCTACACCGAGCGGGCCCTTATCTACCTTGTGGAGAAGGGGGACAAGGCCCTGCTCTACGCCCACGACACCGGCTACTTCCTGGACGGGGTGTGGGACTATCTGGCCGCTCGCAAGGACCTGCGTCTGGGCCTGGTGAGCCTGGACTGCACCCACGGCTTCGACGAGAACCGGCAGAACCACATGGGCTTCAGCGTCAACGTCCAGGTGCGGGACCGGCTGGTAGACATGGGCCTGGCGGACGGTGAGACTCTGTTCGTGTGCAACCATTTCTCCCACAACGGGGGCGGCAGCTACGAAGAGCTTTCCGCCCAAGCCCAGGCTCAGGGAATGCTTGCCAGCTACGACGGGTTCACCCTGGAGTTTTAAGGACGCCTTTACAAGGGGCCGCTGGAACAGTCCAGCGGCCCTTTTTTGTGAACAAATTGTCACCCTTGAAAATTTATAAAGGTTGACAATTCTGTTTTCCCGTGCTACCCTTGAAAGCGGAGTGTTAGGAAAGGAGGGCTTCTCTTGTCTGTGGCAGATAAGGTTTTAGAATTGCTGGAAAATGCCAATCACTCCTTTTCGGGGGAGGAGATGGCCCAGCAGCTGGGCATCACCCGCAACTCCGTCTGGAAAGCTGTGGGGAAGCTGAAGGAGCAAGGATACGAGATTGAGGCAGCCACCAACCGGGGCTACCGGCTGGTGTCTGAAAAAAACGTGCTGACACCCCAGGGGGTGCGGCGGCTGCTCACTGGCCCGGCCCAACGCTGTGCCATCGACGTGCAGGACTCCGTCACCTCCACCAACACCTTGCTCAAGCAAATTGCCGAGCACGGCGGGGCGGAGGGCATGGTGCTCATTGCCCACCAGCAGACCCAGGGGAAGGGGCGGCTGGGCCGCGCGTTCTTTTCTCCTAAAGGGACAGGACTGTACCTCAGTGTGCTGCTGCGGCCCCGGTTCTCTGCGGAGGAGGCCCTCTCCATCACCACGGCAGCCGCCGTGGCCGTGGCCCAGGCCATCGACGCCGTCACGGGGGAGTACGCCCAGATTAAATGGGTGAACGACGTGTACCTGCGGGGCCGGAAGGTCTGCGGCATCCTCACCGAGGCCGCCGTGGATTTTGAGTCCGGCGGGCTGCAATACGCCGTTTTGGGTATGGGCGTCAATGTCCGGGAGCCGGAGGGGGGCTTCTCCCCCCAGCTGCGGGATATTGCTGGGGCCCTGTACCGGGATCAGGTGCTTCCCGGGGTCCGCACCCGGCTGGCCGCGGAGATCTTGAACCGGTTTTTCACTTGGTACGAAGCTATGCCTGCCCGCCCCTTTATGGAGGAGTACCGCCGCCGTTGCCTGCTCACCGGGCTGGAAGTCACCTACACCCAGGGGGAACGGTCCGGCCGCTGCCGGGTGCTGGGGGTGGATGAGGAGGCAAGGCTCCAGGTGCGCCTGCCGGATGGCAGGGAGACGGCCTTCTCCACAGGGGAGGTGCAGCTCTCCAAAGACTTTTTAGACCAGCTCCGCCAGGGGCACAAGGAGGAAACGCCATGAAGCTTCAATGGAAAAGCAGGCTCCACCGCATGGTGGTGGCCGGTGTGTTTGCGGCGCTGCTGGCCGTGCTGTCTCAGATTTCCATTCCTCTGCCCACAGGGATTCCTGTTACTCTGCAAACCTTTGCTGTGGCATTGTGCGGGTTTGCCCTGGGTCCGGGGCTGGGGGCCGCCGCTGTGGGGGTCTACTTGGCCTTAGGCGCAGTGGGGGTTCCCGTGTTTGCGGGATTTTCCGGGGGGATTGGCTCCTTTGTGGGCATGACCGGCGGCTATCTGTGGGCCTTTTTGCCCATGGCTTTCCTCTGCGGCCTGGGGGCCCGGCAGAAAAACAGGGCCCTGGCCCTGACCGTGGGGTTTTTGGGGCTGGTGGTATGCCACCTGTGCGGCTCTTTCCAGTTTGCCCTTGTTTCGGCGGTGTCTCCCTGGAATGCCTTCCTGCTGGCCTCAGCCCCCTATTTGCTGAAGGATGCGGCCTCTCTTGTGGCGGCCTATCTGGCGGCGGCTGCCATCCTGCGCAGCTTGGAGAAAGCCCGGCTGGTGACCCTGGTATGAGGCTGCGGGGGCACCATCTGTTCTGCGCCTCTCTGTTTCAGGGCAAGGGCTATAACGGGGCCTTTGCCGCCCGGATGGAAGAGGTCTTGGCAGCGCTATCCCGTGGAGAGGCGTTTCTCCTCTGTGAAGGCTGCGACAGCCTGTGTTCCGCTTGCCCCAACTGTCGGCCCGGGGATCAATGTGCCCTGGGAACGGAAGATGCGGCCCGGCGGGATGCCGCCGCCTTCGCGGCTGTGGGGCTTATTCCGGGGCAGAGGGTTGTGCCGGAACAAGCAGGGGAGAGGCTTCGCTGTGTCACAGAGGCGCAGTGGAAGTCTGTCTGTAAAGGCTGCCGCTGGCAAAGGGAAGGTCTCTGCTCCTGGGGGCTTTTCCAAAAAATGAGAAAGCAGCGCTTTGTGTAATATACTGGAAAAGGGAAGCTCCTTTGGAAAAAGCAGGGGCTTCCCTTTCTTTTTTGAAATTTCTCTTGCTTTCAAGCGGAGAATATACTAAAATAAGTGTGTATAAATCTGGAATTCTGCTTAAAATTTGTGTGCTTTAAAAGGCGATTTCATCGTTCTTAACCATCATTTCCCTTCGGTTTAACAAAGGCGGCGAAGTGCACAAATTTAATCGCTATTTTAATATCGGTATATCGCTCCTGCCAATTTACAATCCGAAGGGGATCTGTTAAAATATTGTCAAAGTCAGGGGGAAAGAGGTGAAGAGTGTGCCGGGCCAGAGTGTTTCCAAGCAAACTTTGCAGCGGCTTCCCACATATCTCAGTTACCTGAAGGGGCTGCAGGGAGATTCAAAGCACATCTCGGCAACGGCAATAGCAGAAGCGCTGAACATCAACCATGTGGTGGTGAGAAAGGATCTTGCCTCCATCAGCAGCTCGGGCAGGCCCAAGGTGGGATATGTACGTGAAGACCTTATCCGCGAGCTGGAAGCCTTTTTGGGCTATGACAACGCGCAAGACGCCGTGCTGGTTGGCGCCGGCCGGCTGGGAAAGGCGCTGCTTGCCTATGAGGGTTTTGTGGAATATGGTCTAAACATCGTGGCCGGCTTCGACACGGACCCGTTGGCAGTCAACACAGAAGTGGGCGGGAAGAGAATCCTTCCCATGGACCGGCTGGAAGACCTGTGCCGCCGGATGAAGGTGCGCATTGGGATTATCACCGTGCCCGGGGAACATGCCCAGGCGGTGTGCAGCCTGTTGATCAAAAGCGGGATATTGGCTGTTTGGAACTTTTCAAACGTCCATTTGGACGTGCCTGAGGGGATTCTGGTGCAAAATGAAAATATGGCAGTTCCCCTCGCCATCTTGTCCAACCATTTAAAGGAAAGATTCAGCACAAAATAAATAAAAAAGGATGGATCATTTCATGAACACAAATGTGACTTACGAAACTGTGGAGAACTTGGAAACATTCGAGAGAATGCTTGCCCGGGTGCGCGAGGCGCAGAAAATCTACGCCAGCTACACGCAGGAGCAGGTCGACAAGATTTTCCGCGCCGCCGCTATGGCCGCCAACCTGCAGCGTATTCCCCTGGCCAAGATGGCCGTAGAGGAGACCGGCATGGGCGTGGTGGAAGACAAGGTCATCAAGAACCACTATGCCGCCGAGTACATCTACAACGCCTACAAGGATACGAAGACCTGCGGTGTCATCGAGGAGGACAAGGCGTACGGCGTCAAAAAGATTGCTGAGCCCATCGGTGTCATTGGTGCTGTCATCCCCACTACCAACCCCACCTCTACTGCTATCTTTAAAACCCTGATCGCCCTGAAGACCCGCAACGCCATCATCATCAGCCCTCATCCCCGCGCCAAGCGGTGCACCATCGAGGCTGCCAAGGTGGTGCTGGACGCTGCCGTAAAGGCCGGCGCTCCCGACGGGCTGATCGGCTGGATTGATATTCCCAGCCTGGAGCTGACCAACACCCTGATGGCCGAATCCGACATCATCCTGGCCACCGGCGGCCCCGGCATGGTGAAGGCCGCTTACTCCTCCGGCACTCCCGCCCTGGGCGTGGGCGCCGGCAATACTCCCGCTATCATTGACGACACCGCCGACGTGGTGCTGGCTGTCAACTCCATCATCCATTCCAAGACCTTCGACAACGGCATGATCTGCGCCTCTGAGCAGTCTGTCATTGTGCTGGACAAGGTCTATAAGGCTGTGAAGGATGAGTTCAAGAAGCGCGGCTGCTATTTCCTCAACCCCGAGGAGACCGAAAAGGTGCGCAAGACCATTATCATCAACGGCTCTGTCAACGCCAAGATTGTGGGCCAGAAGGCTCATACCATTGCCGCGATGGCCGGCGTAGAAGTGCCCGAGAACACCAAAATCATCATCGGCGAAGTGGAGAGCGTGGATATCTCTGAGGAATTCGCCCATGAGAAGCTGTCCCCCGTGCTGGCCATGTACCATGCCAAGGACTTTGACGAGGCTATTGAGAAGGCCGAGCACCTGGTGGCCGACGGCGGCTATGGCCACACCTCTTCCCTGTACATCAACGTGGCTGAGAAGGAAAAGATGGCTAAGCATCAGGCTGCTATGAAGACCTGCCGCATCCTGGTGAACACTCCCTCCTCCCAGGGCGGTATCGGCGACCTGTACAACTTCAAGCTGGCTCCCTCCCTCACGCTGGGCTGCGGCTCTTGGGGCGGCAACTCCGTCTCTGAGAACGTGGGCGTCAAGCATCTGATCAACATTAAGACCGTTGCCGAGAGGAGAGAGAACATGCTGTGGTTCCGCACGCCTGAGAAGGTGTATTTCAAGAAGGGCTGCATGCCCGTGGCTCTCAACGAGCTGAAGACCGAGTACAACCGCAAGAAGGCGTTCATCGTCACCGACTCCTTCCTGTTTAAGAGCGGCTTCACCAAGAACATCACCGATAAGCTGGACGAGCTGGGCATTCAGTACGCCTGCTTCTACGATGTGGCGCCCGATCCCACCCTGGGCTGCGCCATGGAGGGCGTCAAGCAGATCCGCGATTTCGAGCCCGATGTCATCATCGCCCTGGGCGGCGGCTCTCCCATGGACGCTGCCAAGATCATGTGGGTGATGTACGAGCATCCCGATGCCGACTTCCAGTCCATGAGCATGGACTTCATGGATATCCGCAAGCGTATTTACAAGTTCCCCAAGATGGGCGAGAAGGCCATGATGGTGGCCATCCCCACCTCTTCCGGTACTGGTTCCGAGGTCACCCCCTTCGCCATCATCACCGATGAGAAGACCGGCACCAAGTGGCCTCTGGCAGACTATGAGCTGCTGCCCAACATGGCGATTGTGGACGCCGACAACATGATGACCCAGCCCAAGGGCTTGACCTCCGCCTCCGGTATTGACGTGATGACCCACGCCATCGAGGCCTATGTGTCCATCATGGCAACTCCCTTTACCGATGGCCTGGCCCTGAAGGCCATGAAGGCTGTGTTTGATTACCTGCCCTCCGCCTATGAGAACGGTGCCAACGATCCCTATGCCCGCGAGCGCATGGCCGAGGCTTCCTGCATGGCTGGTATGGCCTTCGCCAACGCTTTCCTGGGTGTGAACCACTCCATGGCCCACAAGCTGGGCGCTTACCATCACCTGCCCCACGGCGTTGCCAACGCGCTTATCCTCACAGAGGTCATCCGCTACAACGCCGCGGAAGTCCCCACCAAGATGGGCACCTTCTCCCAGTATCAGTATCCCCATGCCAAGGAGCGCTACGTTGAGGCTGCCCGCTTCTGCGGCATCAAGGGCAAGAACGACGATGAGGTCTTCGAGAACTTCATCCAGGCCCTGGAGGACCTGAAGGATAAGATCGGCATTAAGAAGACCATTAAGGATTACGGCGTGGACGAGAAGTACTTCCTGGATACCCTGGACGAGATGGTGGAGAACGCCTTCAACGACCAGTGCACCGGCGCGAACCCCCGCTATCCCCTGATGAGCGAGATCAAAGAAATCTACCTGAAGTGCTACTACGGCAAGTAATTAAACGGAGGAGTTTTCACTATGAAACTGGAAAAGGTAATCGCAGTTCGCAATTCCAAGACCATCTACCGGGACGGCGGCCTTGTTATCAAGGTGTTTGACGAGGGCTACTCCAAGGCTGATATCCTCAACGAGGCCCTGAACATTGCCCGTGTGGAAGAGACTGGCCTGCCCATTCCCGCTCTGGAAGAGGTCACCAAGATCGACGGCAAGTGGGCCATTGTCACCGACTATGCCGAGGGCAAGACCATTGCCCAGCTGATGGCTGAAAACCCTGAGAAAAAGGATGAGTACCTGGAGAAGTTTGTGGACATTCAGATCGAGATTCAGTCCAAGACCTGCCCCATGCTCAACCGCCTGAAGGAAAAGATGAAGCGGAAGATTGCCCAGACCGGTCTGGACGCCACCACCCGCTATGAGCTGGATTCCCGCCTGGCCTCCATGCCCAACCACAACAAGGTTTGCCACGGCGACTTCAACCCCACCAATGTGGTGATCTCTCCCGATGGCGAAAGCTGGTCCGTGCTGGACTGGGCCCATGTGACCCAGGGCAACGCCAGCGCCGATGCCGCCCGCACCTACCTGCTGTTCTGGCTGGCCGGCGATATTGAGACTGCCGAGAAGTATCTGGACCTGTTCTGCAAAAAGACCGATACCGCTAAGCAGTATGTGCAGAAGTGGCTGCCCATCGTGGCTGCTTCCCAGTCTGTGAAGGGCAAGCCCGAGGAGCGCGAGTTCCTCATGCACTGGGTCAACGTGGTGGAGTACGAATAATCCGCCTCTGCGTTTTCACAAGCCCTGTACAACAGCCCTTTAAGCAAATCTGAAGAGAGCTTTCCGCTCCGCCAGGGGGCGGGGCGGAGGCCTCCTTCTTAAATTGAATCTGAATGCACTCTTTCTAGGAGGAATTTACCATGAAATGTACTATTTGCATCGGAAGCTCCTGCCATCTGAAGGGCTCCCGCCAGATTGTGGAAGAGCTCCAGTACCTTGTAAAGGAACACCACCTGGAGGATAAGGTCGAGCTGGGCGGCACCTTCTGCATGGGCAACTGCGTCAACGGCGTCAATGTTACCCTGGATGACAAGCTGTATTCTCTCTCCCCTGAGACCACCAAGGATTTCTTCGAGAAGGAGATCCTTCCCAAGGTACAATAAAAAAAGCCCAGAACACGGGAAGCTCCATCACGGCAATCGCCTTGATGGAGTTTGCCGTACCCGGCCCCTTATTTTGCTAAGCGAGAGGTTGTTCCCACATGGCTGAATACTTAAAGTTAAAAAAGTCAAATTGCGTAAACTGCTATAAGTGCATCCGGCACTGTCCCGTGAAGTCCATCAAGTATTCCACGGGCCAGGCGCAGATTGTCAGCGATGAGTGCATTCTGTGCGGCCAGTGCTTTGTGGTATGTCCCCAGAACGCCAAGGAGATCCGCAACGACGTGCCCAGTGCCATCGAGCTTTTAAAGAGCGGCCCGGTCATTGCCAGCGTGGCTCCCTCGTTTGTGGCCAACTATCCAGGCGCCACCATTGCCACCATGGGGAAGGCCCTGAAGCAGCTGGGCTTTACCGCTGCGGAAGAGACGGCTGTGGGCGCGTCCATTGTGAAGACCGAGTATGAAAACATCATCCACGAGGGCAAGCAGGAGGTCATCATCTCTACCTGCTGCCATTCTGTCAACACCCTGGTGGAGAAGTATTACCCCGAGGTGCTGCCCTACTTGGCCACGGTCCTGTCTCCCATGCAGGCCCACTGCCAGAAGATCAAGCAGGAGCATCCCGGCGTGAAAACTGTCTTCATCGGACCCTGCATTTCCAAAAAAGCGGAGGCCGAGGCTTACCCCGGCACAGTGGACTGCGTCCTCACCTTTGAAGAGCTCTCTGACTGGCTCAAGCAGGAAGGGGTCTCTATCGAGCAGGGAGAGGACCACCTGGAGGAGAGCCGGGCCCGGTTGTTCCCCACCTCTGGCGGCATCCTGCGCACTATGAACTGCGATTCCCCCGACTATACATATATGGTGGTGGATGGCATTGAGAATGTGCTGGCTGCCCTGGATGACATCAAAGAGGGGCGCCTGAAGAAGTGCTTTATTGAAATGTCCATTTGCGCAGGCAGCTGCATCAGCGGCCCAGCCATGGAGCGCGAAAAGCGCCGTCCCATTACAGACGCTATTGCAGTGAACCGCTATGCCGGCAAAAAGGATTTTGCAGTCGAACAGCCTTCCAGCAAGGACCTGATTAAAGATCACCGGTTTATCGGGCTGCACCGCCAGATGCCCGGCGAGAAGGAGATTCAGGAGATCCTTCGGAAGATGGGCAAGAATACCCCCGAGCAAGAGCTTAACTGCGGCGCCTGCGGTTACAATACCTGCCGCGAAAAAGCGATTGCCGTCTATCAGGGCAAGGCCGATATCAACATGTGCCTGCCCTTCCTGACCCAGAAGGCGGAGAGCTTCTCTGACACCATTATCAGCACCTCGCCCAACGGCATCATGGTCCTCAACGAGGACCTGGAGGTGCAGCAGATCAATTCCGCCGCCTGCCAGATTGTGAATATCCGCCATGCCTCTGACGTGCTGGGGGACCAGGTCATCCGCATCCTCGACCCCAAGGTGTTCCTGGATGTGATGTCCACTGGCCGCAGCGTGCGGGATGAGAAGGTCTATCTTGCCGAATACAAGCGTTATGTGGAGCAGACCGTCATCTATGACAAGAGCTACCACATCATTATCTGCATCATGCGTGATGTCACCGAGGAAGAGCGGGAGCGCATGAATAAGGAAAAGATCAGCCAGCAGACCATCGAGATGACGGACCGGGTCATCGAGAAGCAGATGCGCATGGCCCAGGAGATCGCCTCCCTGTTGGGCGAGACGACCGCCGAGACCAAGATCGCGCTGACCAACCTGAAGGATTCCTTAGGCGATGAATAACCTGTGTACTGATATCGGATATATCAGCCTGAACAAGTGGGGAGAGCAGCTCTGCGGCGACCGTGTTGAGATCGTCGAGCAGGGGGAAAACTCCACCGTCATCGTTCTGGCTGACGGAATGGGGAGCGGCGTCAAGGCGAACATTCTCTCTTCCTTGACCTCTAAAATCATCTCTACGATGATGGCGGCCAACATGCGCCTGGAAGACTGCGTCTCTACCATTGCCTCCACACTGCCGGTCTGCGCTGTGCGGGGCGTGGCCTATTCCACCTTTACCATCATCCACATCATCGAAAATGAGGAAGCGGAAATCATCCAGTATGACAACCCCCTCGCCATCCTCATCCGGGACGGGAAGTTCGTAGAAATTCCCAAGACCGGCACGGAGATTGATGGGAAGATGATCTACAAATCCAAAATCAAGCTCCAGGAGAATGATTTCCTTTTCACCATGAGCGACGGCACCATTCACGCCGGCGTGGGCCAGTCCCTAAACTTTGGCTGGGAGCGCAAGGATATCATCGAGTTTCTGGAGATGATGTATGACAAGAGCTACACCGCCAAGACCTATGCGTCCCTGCTGGTGGAAGAGTGCAACCACTTGTATGGGGGCCATCCCGGAGATGACACCACCGCCTGTGTGGTGAAGGTCCGGGACCGGCAGCAGGTGAACCTGATGATCGGCCCGCCCTCAGACCGGAAGGACACCCACAAGTACTTGTCCCTGTTCTTCTCCAAAGAGGGCAAGCACATTGTCTGCGGCGGCACCACCTCTACTCTGGCCTCCGAGTTCCTGCACAAGCCCATGGTGGCTGACCTGAACTATCTGGACCCAGAGATCCCGCCCATTGCCAAGATCGAGGGCGTGGACCTGGTGACAGAGGGTGTCATCACAATCAGCAAGGTGCTGGAATATGCCAAGGACTTTTTGGCAGATAACGAGACCTACACCCAATGGGGTTATAAACGGGACGGCGCTTCCCTCATTTCCCGCATGCTTTTTGAAGAAGCCACGGATATCAACTTTTTTGTGGGGAGAGCCATCAACCCCGCCCACCAGAACCCAAACCTGCCCATCAATTTTAATATTAAGATGCGCCTGGTGGAAGAGCTCAGCGAATGCCTGAAAAAGATGGGCAAGCGCATCAAGGTGAGCTACTTCTAAAAAAAGACCCGCCAAAGAAAGGAAAGGTATCAATCTATGCCCTCAGTTCCCATTAAGGACAGAAAATTCGACACACAGGTGCAGTATCTGAAGTATAAGGTACTGCGGGAGGTTGCCCGCTATGCCTTTGAGGACCGCCTGCTGGACGCCTACACCGAGATTCCCAAGCTCATTGTTAAGGATAAGCCCACTATGCGGTGCTGCATCTACAAAGAGCGGGCCATCGTGGAGGAACGCATCAAGCTGGCTCTGGGTGGGGATAAAAACAATCCCAACGTCATCGAGGTCATCGACATCGCTTGTGATGAATGCCCCATGTCCGGTTACAACGTCAGCGATGCCTGCCGGGGCTGCATTGCCCACCGCTGCGAGGACGCCTGCCGCCGCGGCGCTATCACCTTTGACGAGCACCTGCATGCCCATATCGACAAATCCAAGTGCGTGGAATGCGGCCAATGCGCCAAGGTTTGCCCCTACAGCGCCATTGTAAACCAGAAGCGTCCCTGTGAGAACGCCTGCAAGATCAAAGCCATCAGCATGGCGGACAGCGGCGCCGCCCAGATCGACAACGAGACCTGCATTTCCTGCGGCGCCTGTGTCTATCAGTGCCCCTTCGGCGCCATTGTGGATAAATCCTTTATCCTGGACGTGGTGGACCTGATCAAAAAGAGCAACGACAACAAGGACTACAAGCTCTACGCCGTGGTGGCGCCCTCCATCTCCAGCCAGTTCAGCTACGCCAAGCTGGGCCAGGTCATCACCGGCATCCAGAAGCTGGGCTTCTTCCATGTGGTAGAGGCCGCCCTGGGCGCGGATATGGTCTCCTATGCAGAGGCCGCTGAGCTGGCAGAAAAGAAATTCCTCACCAGCTCCTGCTGCCCCGCTTTTGTGGACTATATCGAAAAGCAGTTCCCGCAGCTGAAGGAGCACATTTCTCACAACCTGTCTCCGGCGGCTACCATTGCCAAATACATTAAGGAGACCACACCCAATGCCAAGATCGTCTTCATTGGGCCCTGCACCGCCAAAAAGATGGAGGTGCAGAAGGAGCGCGTTAAGCCCTATATCGACAGCTGCATCACCTTCGAGGAGCTGCAGGCCCTGTTTGACAGCCGGGATATCGACCTGAAATCCCTGGAAGAGGGCGTGCTAGACAACGCCTCTTACTATGGGCGCATCTTCGCCCGCAGCGGCGGCTTGAGCGACGCTGTGGCCCAGGCCCTGAAGGAACAGGGGCTGGAGGACTTTGACCTGAAGGCGGTTCCCTGCGATGGCATTGAAGCCTGCCGCGCGGCGTTGCTGAAGGCCTCGAAGAACGTGCTGCCCGGCAACTTTATCGAGGGCATGGCCTGCGTGGGCGGCTGTATCGGCGGCGCAGGCTGCCTGACCCACGGGGACAAGAACAAGGCCGACGTGGACAAGTACGGCCGGGAAGCCATGGAAAAGACCATTTCCGACGCTATTGGCGTGCTGAAACAGTAAGTCCAAAGGGCAAAAAGGAAGGAGGGGGAGACCCCTCCTTCTCTTTTTTGAAATTTTCTGCTAAGGCCCTTGACATTTCCACGGCTTTGATGTATTAAAAGAGTTAAGGAAAACATTTCTAGGAGGCTTCTGCTATGAAAGCGTCTCGTTTTATGGGAAATATGACCTTTGAAGTGGCGGACCTGCCCATGCCCAAGGCAGGCCCTGGAGAGCTGGTGGTCCATAACAAGGTGTGCGGCGTGTGCGGCACCGATGTGCACATCTACCACGGGGAGCCCGGCTCCGCCGATGTGAACCCGCCGGTGGTGCTGGGCCACGAGTATTCCGGTGAAGTGATGGAGGTGGGCCAGGGTGTCACCGGCTTTGCGGTGGGGGACCACGTTACCATCGATCCCAATATCTATTGCGGCCACTGCCAGTATTGCCAGAACGGCAAAAAGCAGCTCTGCGAGACCATGGAGGCCATCGGCGTCACTCGGGATGGGGGCTTTGCCGAGTACAGCCTCATTCCTGCGGCCCAGGCCTTCAAGCTGGACCCTTCCGTGCCCTTTGAGGCTGCCGCTATGGCGGAGCCCCTGGCCTGCTGCCTCCACGGCATCGACCTGGCGGGCATCCAGGCGGGGGACAAGGTATGCGTAGTGGGCGGCGGCGCTATCGGCCTTATTATGGTGCAGCTCGCCAAGCTGTCCGGCGCCTCGAAGATCGTCGTCAGCGAGCCCAACGAGAAGCGCCGTCAGGTGGCCCTGGAAGTGGGCGCCGGCGCCGCCATTGACCCCACCCAGCCCGGCTATGAGGAGGCTTTCACCCAGGCCATGGATGGTTCCGCCGACGTGGTCATCGAGTGCGTGGGCAACACCCCCGCGGTGAAGAGCGCCTTCCAGTTCGCGGGCAAGGGGGCCACCATCCTGTTGTTCAGCGTGCCCAAGGTGGACGCCACCTTCGATCTGCCCCTCTTCGACGTGTACAAGAAGGAGCTGACCATCAAAGGCTCCTTCGTCAACCCGGACACCCATGACCGGGCCGTGCGTCTCATCAACAGCGGCAAGGTGGATTTCTCCTCCATCATCACCCACCGCTTCACCCTGGATCAACTGCCCGAAGCCATCGCCATGCAGATGAGCAGCGAGTCCATCAAAGTGGTGGTGGAAGCCAAGTAATAAAAATAAACGCCAAAAACTCCCCCGGACTACTGCTGGGGGAGTTTTTTGTTGTTATAGCAGCCGCGTGCCATTGATGATGAGTTCAAACTGGAGTCCCAAGGTCTGGGCTGCCTTGCGGCACAGCACCATGCGCTCCAAAAAGATCTCGAAATACTCCATCACCGGGCATATTTCCGTGGCGATCTCAATATGAAAGATACAGAGCTTGCGCTCCGGGTCCATGTCCAGGTGGGCGTCCTCCACGGCGTAATTCACCCGGTCGTGGATGTCCGCCTCCAGCACCGCGTCCTTCCGCACCCGGGAGCGGCGCACGTCGCTCTTGTCCGAGAGGATCAGCGCCGCCGCCAACGGGTTCACCGGATAGGCGGTCTTCTCATCGTGGTGGCCAATGGCCGAGCACACCAAACCGATCTCCTGGGGCGGCATGTTCAGCTTGTTCAGCAGGGTGAAAGCCATCAAAGCACCGCTGTGGGCGTGGTCCACCCGGTTGACCGTATTGCCGATGTCGTGCATATAGCCGGCAATGGCGGCCAGCTCGCAGTCCCGCTGGGGATAGCCCAGGGCCCGCAAGATCTCCCGGGCAGTGTCACTGCTCTTTTTAGCGTGGGCAAAGCCGTGCTCGGTGTAGCCAATAACTCCCAGGTTGTCGTTGCCCTGTTGGATGTAAGCCCGCACCTCTTCGTTGCGGAAGATGTCCTCCGGGGTCACGTGGGTATACTGTGCCATGGCTTACTCCGCGGTGAGCATCCGGTACATGGCCTCCAGGCAGATCTCCGCGTGGAGCTTGAACCGGCGCAGGTCCAAAAATTCGTTGGCCTGGTGGGCCCGGCTGTCCGCCTGGTCCTTAAAGCTGGCGCCGAAGGCCACGCCCTTGCCGAACATCTGGCGCGCATAGGTGCCGCCGCCCATGGAGAAGATGTCGCACTCCTCGCCGGTCACGTCCTTATAGGCGCCGGAGAGCAGGGTCACCAGCTGGCTTTCCTTGGGCAGGTACAGGGGCTCCGCGTCGGAGAGGAGCACGAACTCCACCCCGCAGGACTCCACCTGTTCCTTCAAGGCCGCGGTGACATCGCTGCCCTTCTTGGTGGCGGGGTAGCGGATGTCCACCGTCAGGCTGCACTGCTTCTCGTCCACGTTTACCAGGCCCAGATTGAAGGTCAGAGGGCCGCTGGGCTCGTCGCTCATCTGCACGCCGATCTGGCTGCCGTCGGTGGCAAGGCCGATCTTCTCATGGATAAACCCGAAGAAGGTCCCCAGCTGCTCCTTGCCAAACACATGGGACAGCAGCTCCACCAGGTAGGAGGCGGCGTTGACGCCGTTCCAGGGGGTGGAGGCGTGGGCCGCCTGGCCGTGACTGACGATCTGGCAGCCGCCCTCTGTAGGGGTGATGTCGAAGGCCACGTCCAGCTTCTTGGAGGCGGCTTGCAGCTTTTTCACTTCCTCATCAGAGCAATGGAGAACGCACTCCGCCTTAAAGGGCACTGCGTTGGGCACTGTGCCGGAGACAAACCGCTTCACCACAGCGGAGTCGTTCTTCCCGTGGACCTCAAAGTCCAGCAGGCCCTTCTCGCAGTGGCAGATGCCGTAGGAAGAGTCCGGGGTGAAGCCCATGTCCGGGTGCTGCTCGCTGGCAAAGTAGTGGGGCATGTCCAGCATGCCGATTTCCTCAGCGGAGCCGAAGATGACCCGCAGCTTCCGGTTGCCCTTCACGCCGGCGTCCTTCAGGGCCCGCAGGCAGTGCAGGGCCACGATGGCAGGCCCCTTGTTGTCTGAAACGCCCCGGCCATAGGCCAGGTTGTCGTCGATGACCATGGTGTAGGGGTCGGTGTCCCAGCCTTCCCCGGCGGGGACTACGTCCAGGTGGGCCATGACCACCGCATTGCCCTGGCCCTCTCCATATTCCGCGTGGGCGGCGTGATAGCCCACATTCTTGGCTTTCAGGCCATAGCCCTCCGCCATTTTGATTACTGTGTCGATGGCCCGGGCGCACTCGTCGCCATAGGGGTGCTCCCCCTCCTGGGGCGTGGCCACCGAGGGGATGGCCACCACTGTGGCCAGGTCTTTCAGAATATCGTCCCAATAGTCCAGGATCTTTTCTCCAAACAGCATACGCTTCGTTTCCTTTCTTGTGTGGTGTTCCTCTCCTGCGGAAAGGTACGTTCTTACGATACATTTTTTCCCGCTCAAAGTCAAGGGGCGGTTTTGGGAAAAGGAGGGAGAAGCTGTGTTAAATTTCATCTGGTGCGGCATGGTCCTTCTGAGTGTGGTGTGCGCCCTGTGCACCGGCCGCCTGGGAGAGCTCTCCATCGCCCTGCTGGAAGGCTCCCAACAAGCGGTGGAACTCTCTTTGTTCCTGTTGGGCAGCATGTGCGCCTGGTTGGGGTTTTTGAAAATCGCCGAGGAGAGCGGCCTTTCCCGGCTGCTGGCCCAGGCCCTGTCCCCGGTCATCGGGCGGCTGTTCCCGGAATACAGGGGGGATGAGTCCATCCAGGGGAAGATCTCCCTCAATCTTTCCGCCAACTTGTTGGGCCTGGGGAACGCGGCCACGCCCCTGGGCCTGGCCGCCATGGGGGAGATGGCCCAGAAGAACCCCTCCCGGGATACGCCAACCCAAGGGATGATCCTCTTTGTAGTCATCAACACCGCCTCTTTACAGCTCCTCCCCGTGAACATGGCGGCCATGCGCCAAAGCTGTGGCAGCGCGGCGCCCTTTTCCATCCTGCCCCAGGTGTGGATCACCTCCGCGGCGTCCCTGGCGGTGTGCGTCCTCTGCTGCAAGCTGCTGGAGCGGAGGTCCCTATGGCCCAGGTAGGCGCGGCGGCCCTGCCGGTGATGGTGGCCCTCATCCTCTTTTTTGGCGCGGTGAAGGGGGTCCCCGTGTTCGACACCTTCCTCTCCGGGGCAAAGGAGGGTATCCGCACTTCCCTCAAACTGCTCCCCACCCTGATCGGCCTTATTGTGGCAGTGACCATGGTGCGGGCCTCCGGGCTTTTAGAGCTGCTCTGCGGCCTGCTGGAGCCCCTGGCCCAGGCCGCGCACATCGCCCCGGAGCTGCTCCCCCTGGCGTTTCTGCGGCCCATCTCCGGCAGCGGAGCCTCCGCCTACACCCTGGACCTGCTCCAGCAGTTTGGCCCGGACAGCTCCACGGGGAAGATGGCCTCGGTGCTGTCCTCCTCCACAGAGACCACCTTCTACGCTGTGGCGGTGTACTTTGGGGCCTGTGGCTACAAGCGCCTGCGGTATACCATCCCCGCCGCCCTGCTGGGCGACGCCACGGCTCTGCTATTCTCCATCCTGACCGTCCAGCTCTTTGGCTGAGGGGCTTCATGGTCGGGAATAGAAGCCCGTCCCGGATGGCTTCCCATTGTCCCGATTTTGCGCTATAATGGAGAAAACATCCCCAGGAGGTGTCCCCCCCATGATTGACCTGCACCTGCACATCGACGGCTCCCTGCCCCTCAGGACGGTACGCAAGCTGGCCCGGCTGGCCAACGTCCCCCTTCCCCCAGAGGAGGAGGGGCTGTGGGACCTGCTTTCGGTCCCCGCGGACTGCGCCAGCCTCAACGACTATCTCCGCTGTTTCGACCTGCCGGTGGAGCTGCTCCAGTCCGCCGGGGCCTTGTCCCTGGCCGTCCAGGAGCTGGTGGAGGAACTGCGGGCCCAGGGGCTCCTCTACGCCGAGCTGCGGTTCGCTCCCAGCCAGCACACCCGAAAGGGCCTGACCCAGCGCCAGGTGGTGGAGGCCGCCCTCTCCGGCCGGAAGGCAGCCGGGGGAGAGGACTTCTGCCAGCTGATCCTCTGCTGCATGCGGGGCGGGGAAGAGGCCGCCAACCGGGAGACGGTGGATGTTGCCGCCTCCTTTCTGGGCCAGGGGGTCTGCGCCCTGGATTTGGCCGGGGCCGAGGCCCTCTATCCCGCCCGGGAGCACGCCGCCCTGTTCGCCCATGCCCGCTCCCTCCAGGTGCCCTTCACCCTCCACGCCGGGGAGGCAGCCGGGCCGGAGAGCGTCCGCCAGGCCCTGGAGCTGGGGGCCCAACGCATCGGCCACGGGGTGCGGGCCATAGAGGAGGAGAGCCTGCTGGAGGAGCTGGCCCAGCGGCAGATCCCCCTGGAGCTGTGCCCCACCAGCAATTTGCAGACCAAAGCCGTCCCGGACCTGGCCCATTTCCCCCTGAGGGAGTACCTGCGCCGGGGACTGCGGGCCACAGTAAACACGGACAACATGACCGTCTCCCGCACCACCCTCTCCCAGGAGTATGCCCTGCTGGGCCTGATGGGGGAGGAGCGCCGTGCCCTGCTGCGCAACAGTGTGGAGGCCGCCTTCCTGCCAGAGGAGGACAAGCGCTCCCTGTGGCAGCGGGTAGAGGCCCGCCTGTAACACAAGTATGGAAAAAGGCCCTGGACCGCAGTCCAGGGCCTTTTTTACAGCTTTTTGGGGAATCAGTCCAGGATCATCAGGTCCCGGATGTACTTGATGGTGTACTTCAGTCCCTTCTCTCCCTTGTCGCCCCTCCAGGTGGCGGAGTGGGGCTCAATGGCCAGGTAACCGTCATATCCATACTTGTACAGAATGGCGAAGAAGGCCCGCCAGTTGATGACGTCGATTCCCGCGGGAGGGTTGTCATACACAGTGTTGGGCTTCTCAAAGTAGGGCTGGAAGATGCCTTTCAGCTCTGGGTGGGCGGCGGCCAGGTCCCGGATGGCCCACATGGTGGGCTCTTCCGAGGGCCCCCGCTGGATGACGCCCTTGACATGCACATACTGGATGTGGCTGCCCCACTCCAGGGCCTCGTCCAGATAGGCGCCCTGGGCGCCGCCGTGGACAAAGCTGTGGGAGGGGTCGTATTTGATGCCCAGCCCGGGCACTTCGCTGAGCACCAGCTTCCACTGCTCCGGGGTGCGGATGTAGTTGCCGCCCATCATGCAGTTGACGATGGAGCACTGCATCCCACGCTCCGCTGCTGCAGCCACCATCTGGTTGAGCACCTTGATGGCAGCGGTGATGTTCTTGTAGTAGGAGAGTTCCTCCACATAGGCCACACTGCACAGGTAGTGCTTGGCCCCCAGGTACTGGCCGAAATCCATTACAGCCAGCACGTTTTCCCACTCCTGGGGAATGACGTCGCCGTTCTTGTCCAGGATGCGGCTGGCCCAGCGGCCCACAGCGCCCACTTCCACGCCGGTGCGCTGGCTTGCCTCTTTGATGGCCTCCTGGCGGGCTGCCAGTTCCTTAACAGGAAGTCCGAAGAAATCCTCTGGGTTGCAGTCAAACTCTACAAATTCCAGCCCCAGATCTTTAGCGCGCTCCAGGCTGGCGGCCTCGGGGGGCATGATAATCCCCAGTTTCATAGCAAATTCCTCCTTAAGAAAAATAGGTCTATTGTAAAAGCCAAAAATGGCGGTTTACCTTATTCCAGAAAAAGGGGGTTCCAGCTCCTTTTCCAGGGTGTAGGAGCGGATTCCCAGCCCCAGCCGCTGGTAAAACTGAAGGGCCTGCTGGTTAAAGGGCCACACTGTCAGCGAGAGCCGCTTGGCGCCAAATGCCCTGCCTTGACGTTCCCCCTCCGCCAAAAGAGCGGAGGCCACGCCCTGCCTGCGAAAAGCGGGGGCCACATATAGGTCTACAACATACAGGCTCTTGTCCGGCTTCAGCAAAGGACTGCCCGGGGCTTCCCGCAAGGTAAAAGAGCACATTCCCGCAGGGACGCCGTCCACCTCAGCCAGCAGGCGCAGCTCGTGGCAATCGTTCAGCTCTTCCAAATACTGCTCCTGGGGCACAGGATGTTCCAAGGGGCAGAACAGGTCGGGACGGGCTCCCACATGCATTCGGTGCAGGTCTGCCTCCCATTGGTCGTAGAGGGGATAATCCTCCGGTGTCAAGCTCCGGATGTGCAGGCGCCCCGCTTCTGGGGGGATTTGGTTCATACAAGCCTTCCTTTCTGCCGCCTATGGACGGGGCGGCTTCTATGTGCTATACTGATGGCAGCATTGCTTTGGGAGGGAAAACTGTGTTGAAATCCACCCCTGGCTTCTGGCAGGCCATGGACCAGCTTCTGGCGCATTCTAAAATCGCGATTGACCGGCCCCGGGGCTCCCAGCACCCCCGCTATCCCAAAATGGTCTACCCTCTGGATTACGGCTATCTGGAGGGGACTTCTGCCATGGATGGGGAAGGCGTGGACGTGTGGGTGGGCACCAGCCCTGTAAATGGCCTGGACGCTCTCCTCTGTGTGGTGGACTTACCGAAAGGAGAGGTGGAGGTCAAGCTGCTCCTGGGGTGTACGGAAGGGGAAAAACAGCTGGCCCTCCAATTTCAAAGCCAGCCGCCCCACATGCTGGCGCTGCTGGTCCGCCGGAAGGAGACCCCCAGTAAAAAGGATAGCACAGAAAGCGGCTCTTCGCAATGAGGGAGTCGAATTCTAATGCAGAGATTTTTCGGCGCTTGAGCCGTTGGAGGCATTTGTATGAACCGCAATGCGCATAGGATAGGTGCCTTGTCCCGCTTATTGGAGGGGGGAGAAACACTGTTCTAGCCAATTTACGGGACACTCGTTCAGAGAGGCCACCGGTGGTCCGGCTACTTTGGATTGACCGAACATCACTTGTTGATCGCCCTCCTGGGAGAAAACGGCCAAGCAGTCCAGTGGAGTTCTCGCGTTCCGTTAGAGATCAAGAAAGTCACAGTAAAAAAGGGGCTGCTTCCTCTGCAATACCACATCCGCATGGAATTTTGTGAGGGGGAAGCGGGACACTTTCTCGCTTCCAAAAAGGTGCTGGGCATGGAAAACCAAGGGAAAAACCTGAAAGGCTTCCTGGAGTTTCTACAGGCGTGTTCTGGCTGAATGGCGCAAAAACTGCCCCTGCGGCCTTGCAGGCCCGCGGCGCCATCTCCCGGCAACGGGGCTAAAAGGGGGAGCGGCTTTCACGGCTGGTTCGCTTTCAGTGGGACCTTTCTTTTTCTTGCAAAGAATTTAATTTTATTTCTAATAAAGAATAATAATAGAGGAAAAGTAGCATATTATGAAGGAGGGCGAAGGGCATTTGTGCCCATCCCTATCAATGAGCTTTGAAGGAGGAACAAACCAATGGAAGTCTATGTGTGCGATGTTTGCGGCTACCGTTATGATCCCGCTGTGGGTGATCCGGACAATGGAATCGCCCCTGGCACTGCGTTTGAAGATCTTCCCGAGGATTGGGTCTGCCCCCTGTGCGGCGTAGGCAAGGACCAGTTCTCCAAAGAGTAAGAGGGAAACAAGAAGAGCGGCCTCCAAAAGAGGCTGCTCTTTTTTGCTATTCTGCCAAAGGCGTCATTTCCAAAAGCTCCCAGGCGGCGTCCAGCTCCTGGTAAGAGAGCCCCCGGTCCTCGTACTCGGCCTCTCCCTGCTGGTTGTCGGTGGGGTCGCTGCGCAGCTGCGCCTTAGGGGGATCAAATTCCCACTGGAATTGGCTGTTGGCCGCCATGCGGTAGGGATCCAGATTGCCAAAATAGTGCTCGTGCAGCAGAGTGCTGCCCGCCCGGTAACCGCTCCCCCCGAAGGAGCAGTCCGCAAACAGCCATCCATAGGGGGCCACATAGAATTGGGCCCAGTCGTGGCAGCCCTGGGAATAGGGGGTTACAAACAGCCCGCTCTGCCACCGGGCCGGGATTCCCGCGCACCGGCACAGGGTGATGAACAGCAGGGCTTGCACGCCGCAGTCCCCCTTCTGGTTCAGCCCGGCGTACTCCGGGATTTGGGTGATGGTGAAATACTCCCGCATATAGGAGTAAGTCACCACCGTGGTGCAGTAGTCGTAGAAGCGGCGGGCCACCTTCAAGGGGTTGGTCTCCCCGGCGGAAAGCTCCCGGCACAGCTCCCGGAGAAAGGGGGTGAAGCGGATGTGGGGCGCCTGCTCCTGTGTGTCGAACTCCGGCTGGATGGGGGAGACCTTCTCCGGGTCCAGAGGATGGTATTCCACCCGGGAGTCATACTCGTACTCCACGGTAAAGGGCCGGTTTTCCCGGGGCGCGCAGGTAAAGCAGATGGTCCGCTGGCCTGCGGTCTCTGGGGCGATGACGGCCTCCTCTGGGGAGTAGCTCAAAATGCGGATGTTCTTCATGTTCACCGCAGGGGCGGGGATGGGCAGGTGCACCCGCACCGTTTCCCCCGGCCGGAAGGCGCTGTCCGCCAATTTCAAGCTGGCCCGCAGCCGGATGTGCCGGGCGGCAAAGCCTTTTTCCTCCATCTCCCGGGCGGTTTCCTTCAGCAGCTTCTTCTCCGGGCTCTCCTCCGCCGGGGGCAGCCCCGCCCGCTGGGCGATCTGGGGATACACCTTCACCAAAGTGTCGTAGAAGCTGTGGCAGAAGTAGGGCTTGCCCTGCAGGTAGATCCAGTCGATTTGGCTCTTGTCCTCCAGTTCCCGCAGCTCCTCCCAGGTGAAGTCCGGGATGTGCTCCCGCAGGATGCGCAAGCCCTCCTCTTCACTGTAAATATAGTCCTGGGGCAGCCGAAGCAGAATTTCCTCTTCCAGCTCCAAGCGTTTTTTCACGGAAAAGGGCAGCTTTCCAGAGGCCAGCCGTTGGCGGATGAGCCGGTGGGCCCTTTCAAAGTCCCCGCACCACTTGGCCTTTTCAATGTCCTCCGGCAAGGGGATTTCCAAATAGCGCATCTGGTCCAATGTCATTTTCATTCCCTCCCACAGGCGCCTCTCCCGGCGCCCTTCGTTTTGTAAGATTATATCACAGTAAAGCAAAAAAGCAAAGAAAAAGTGTTCTCTGCGAAAAGAAAAGCTGCCCGCTGGGGCAGCTCTCTTCCCACGTCACAGCGTCTCATACCCGTGTGCCTGTTGAAGCATCATATCCTTCACCTTCATCAGCCGCACCTGGGTGGAGCGCTCGTTCTCATCCAGTTTCATGGAGATATAGCGGATGGTCTCCTGGAGCTGAGGAATCATCACATGCTCCAGGGCGTTGACCCGCCGCCGGGTCTTCTCAATTTCGGCGGCCATCAGCTGGCAGGCCTTTTCCTTTTCCGCCAGCTCCAGCATGGCGGGGAACACCTCTGCCAGGGCCTGAATGGCCCCGTCCAGGTCCGAGGAGGTAAAGGCAAAGCCGTAGGGGAACATGTCCCCCTGCTGGGGCGTGCGGGTGTGGAAGGTGAACTTGGGCACTTCCACGCTCATCACGTTTTCCACCTCGCACTCCAAAGAGACCCGCTGCTTCGGCGCCAGCAGGGCGGTGTTCAGTGCCGCGTCCTGCATGGAGGCCCGGGCCAGCATGAACTCCTGGTTGGCAGCTTTCAGCCCCTGTTCCACCTTTTGGCGCAGGGCCATGTTCTCCCGCACCCGGTCCAGAAACTGGCGCATCAGCTCATCCCGCTTGTCTTTCAGCAGCTTGTGGCCCCGGGTGGCGGTGGCCAGCTTTTTCTTCAGGCGGGTCAGCTCCATGCGGGTGGGGTTCACCTGCAAACGCTCTGCCACAGGTCATTCCACCTTTCCGTCGTAGTACTGGTCCAGCAGCTTGTCGCTGATGCGCTTGAGTTCGCTTCTGGGCAGCAGGCGCAGCAGCTTCCAGCCCAGGTCCAGGGTCTCCTCGATGGACCGGTCCGTCCGGTAGCCCTGGGAGACATACTCCTTCTCGAAGGCGTCGGCGAACTGGGCGTACAGCTTGTCGGTGTCCGTCAAAGCGGCCTCGCCCAGCACCACCATCAGCTCCTTGGCGTCCTTGCCCCGGGCATAGGCGGAGAAGAGCTGGTTCATGGTGGCGGCGTGGTCCGCCCGTGTTTTCCCTTCACCAATGCCTTTATCCTTTAAGCGGGAAAGGGAGGGCAGCACGTCGATGGGCGGGGCAATGTTCTTCCGGTACAGCTCCCGGCTGAGGATGATCTGCCCCTCGGTGATATAGCCGGTCAGGTCGGGGATGGGGTGGGTCTTGTCATCCTCTGGCATGGACAAAATGGGGATCAGAGTGATGGAACCGTTCCTTCCCTTCTGCCGGCCTGCCCGCTCGTACAGGGAGGCCAGATCCGTGTACATATAGCCCGGGTAGCCCCGGCGTCCGGGCACCTCTTTCCGGGCGGCGGAGACCTCCCGCAGGGCGTCGGCGTAGTTGGTGATGTCCGTCAGGATCACCAGCACATGCATGTTTTTCTCAAAGGCCAGGTATTCCGCGGCGGTCAGGGCCATGCGGGGGGTGGCGATGCGCTCCACCGCCGGGTCGTTGGCCAGGTTCACGAACAGCACTGTCCGGTCGATGGCCCCTGTCTCCTGAAAGCTCTTCACGAAGAAGTCCGACTCCTCGAAGGTGATGCCCATGGCCGCGAACACCACCACGAAGGGCTCGGTGGTGCCCCGCACCTTGGCTTGACGGGCGATCTGGGCCGCCAGCTGGGCGTGGGGCAGGCCGCTGGCGGAAAAGATGGGCAGCTTCTGCCCCCGCACCAGGGTGTTCAGCCCGTCAATGGCGGAAACCCCCGTCTGGATAAACTCTTGGGGATAGTTCCGGGCCGCCGGGTTCATGGGCAGTCCGTTGATATCCGCCCGCCTGTCAGGCAAAATCTCCGGCCCCCCGTCTATGGGGCGTCCCAAGCCGTCGAACACCCGGCCCAGCATGTCTTCGCTGACCCCCAGCTCCATGCTGCGGCCCAAAAAGCGCACCTTACTGCTCTCCAGGTTGATGCCCGTAGAGCTCTCGAACAGCTGCACCAGGGCGTTGCCCTCGTTGATCTCCAGCACCTTGCACCGGCGCTTCTCCCCGTTGAAGAGCTCGATCTCTCCCAGCTCATCATAGGCTACGTTTTCCACGCCCTTCACCAGCATCAGAGGGCCCGCCACTTCTTGGATGGTCCGATATTCCTTTGGCATCACAAGTCCTCCTTTGCTGCTTTTGCCTCTTTCAGTTCCTCCTCCAGCTGGGTGAGCACCGCCTGGTAGCGGCTCTCCACCTCTTCCGCCGGGGTGTATTTGAACCGGCCGATCTGTTCCCGCACCGGCAAAGCGATGAGTTTTCCGGTCTCCACGCCTTCCTTCAGGGCCTGCAGGCTCTTCTCATAGTAGCTGAGGATCAGCTCCATCATGGCGTGCTGCTTGGGGAGGGACGTGTAAGTGTCCACCTCGTCAAAGGCGTTCTGGTGGAGGAAGTCCTCCCGGATGGACCGGGCGGCCTCCAGCTTCAGCCGGTCCGGGGCGGAAAGGGCGTCCATGCCCACCAGCTGCACAATCTCCTCCAGCTCCGCCTCGTCCTGCAAAAGCCCCATGAGCTTGGCCCGCAGCTCCACCCAGTCCTTGGCCACATGCTGGGCGAACCAGGGCTCCAAGGTGTCCAGGTACAGAGAGTAGCTGGTCAGCCAGTTCACTGCCGGGAAGTGGCGCTTATAGGCCAGGCTGGAGTCCAGCCCCCAGAACACCTTCACAATGCGCAGGGTGGCCTGGGACACCGGCTCAGAAATGTCGCCGCCGGGCGGGGATACCGCCCCGATGACGGACAAAGTGCCCTCTCGCTGCTGGCTGCCCAGGGTGACCACCCGGCCAGCCCGTTCATAGAACTGAGCCAGACGGCTGCCCAGATAGGCGGGGTAGCCCTCCTCGCCGGGCATCTCCTCCAGACGGCCGGACATCTCCCGCAGGGCCTCTGCCCATCGGGAGGTGGAGTCCGCCATCAGCGCCACCGAATAGCCCATATCCCGGAAGTACTCCGCAATGGTGATGCCCGTGTAGATAGAGGCCTCCCGGGCCGCCACCGGCATATCGGAGGTGTTGGCGATGAGCACCGTGCGCTTCATCAGGGAGTAGCCGGTCTTGGGGTCCTTCAGCTCCGGGAACTCGTTTAGCACGTCGGTCATTTCGTTGCCCCGCTCGCCGCAGCCAATGTAGACCACAATGTCCGCCTCGGCCCACTTGGCCAGCTGATGCTGCACCACTGTCTTGCCGCTGCCAAAGGGGCCGGGCACCGCCGCCACGCCGCCCTTGGCCAAGGGGAAGAAGGTGTCGATGACCCGCTGGCCCGTCACCAAAGGCATGGCGGGAGAGAGCTTCTGGCGGTAGGGCCGCCCCCGACGCACCGGCCACCGCTGTACCATGGTCAGGGGGACCTCTTTTCCGTCGGGGGTCTCCACCACCGCCACCGTCTCCGTCACAGGGAAGGCCCCGGCCCGGATGTCCTTCACCGTACCCAAAAGCCCCGGCGGCACCATGATCTTGTGGGTGACGATCTCCGTCTCCTGTACAGTGCCCAGCACGTCCCCGGCAGCTACGCTGTCCCCAACTTTTAAGGCAGGGACAAACTCCCACTGGCGGTCCCGCTTCAGCGCGGGTACCTCCACGCCCCGGTGCAGGTTGTTGCCGGAAAGTTCCATGATGTCATCCAACGGACGCTGGATGCCGTCGTAAATGCTGCCGATGAGCCCGGGCCCCAGCTCCACGCTCATGGGCTCCCCCGTGGATTCCACCGGGGCCCCGGGGGCCAGGCCAGAGGTCTCCTCATACACCTGGATGGAGGCTTCGTCCCCGTGCATCTCAATGATTTCGCCGGTGAGCCGCTGAGAGCTCACCCGCACCACGTCGAACATATTGGCGTCCCGCATCCCCTTGGCGATCACCAGGGGCCCGGCCACCTTTTTGATGGTGCCATTGCTCATAGTTGCTTTCCCCGCTTCCTTCAGGATTCGTTCTCCAAAATGTTGGAGCCCACGGCCTGCTCTACCGAGCGCTTGACCTGTTCCAGGCCCATCCCCGTGTTGCCGGAAATCCCTGGAATGGGCACCACGGCTGGCAGGGGGCGCTCCCGCAGCCGGACGATCTCCTCTGGGATCTGGGCGCACAGGGCCTCTGTCACATACAGAACCGCGTACCCATCCTCGGCCAGCCGCCGCAGCAGCCTGGCCCCAGCCTCCGGCTCTTCCACAGGGAACACCTCCAGCCCCAGGGCTCCAAAGCCGTAGATGCTGTCCCGGTCTCCCAGCACGCCGATTTTATACATAGGTCTCCCTCAGCCTTTCCCGGATGCGCCCCTCCGGCAGGCCGTTGCGTTTGCCGGAAAGGAGAATCCGAACTGTATCGGTCTCACGGCGCCGGGCCACCGCATAGGCAAACAGGGGTCCGGCTGTCTCATATTCCATTTTCTCGCCTTGAAGCAGTTCCAGGGCCTGGTCATCACACCATTTCTCAAAGGCCGCCAGGGACTCCTGCAGGGCTGGAACTCCCCTGCTGTACGGCGTAGAAGCCACATAGGCCAGCAGGGCCTCCATGCCTTGGAGAGCCGCCCCTGCCAGGGTGTCCGTGTCCAGGCCGGGGCAGGGGGCCAGGGCCAATTGGAGAAACTCCCGGTTTTTTCCAGCCCGGCAGGCCCGGGCCGCCATGCGGATGTCTGCCCCAGCCACGGTCAGCTCCCCGTAGCGCTTCAGCACGGGCAGGCTGCTTTCCCGTCCCAGCCGCAGCAGCTCTTCCAGGCATGCCCGGTCAATGAGCACGTCACACAACTGGCCGTCTCCGGTTTGCAGCAGTGCCCGGCAGGCCCGCTCCGCCGCTTGCGCCAGCGCGGGGGGAAGGGAGGAGAAGTCCCGCTCCCTGGCCATGGACAAAAGCGCTTCCGGCGCCCACTGCCCACCGGGAAGGAATACCCCCTGGGGGCTGGCCTCCAAAACGGCGCACTTGACCGCCGCCTTCAAATTGTTTCCGTCTGTGGGAAGCACCAGCGGGGCAAAGGGGGAGAGGTCCTGGGTCAACTCTTTCAGGAATTCCCAGGTTTTCTCCTCCTCGGCGGCCAGCATCTCACCGGCGGAGCTGCGGTCCTCCCGGCCCCAGCCCTTGTCGCGCAGCACCCGCAGGCATTCCTCCTCTGTCTGGCAGGCCATCAGCCGTTCCAGGTCCCCTTTGGTGAGAAGCCCGGTCTCTCGGGCCCGCACCCGGGTCACGGCGTAAATATAGTCTTGACTCATGGTTGCGCCCCCCTTCACATTGGGGCAAACAGAATGGCCCCCGCTGCGTCACGCAGTTGCTCATAGGCCTCTTGAAACAGAGAGGCAAAGGTGCAGTCCACCTGAACTGGCCCATAGGTGAGCACAAACCCGCCCTCCATGGCTCCCGGTGCAGGGGAGATCTCAATGTCCCCCTGGGGAGCGGCCTTGGCCAGGGCTTCTGAAAACTCCCCGGGAAGCCGCTGCAAATCCCGGGCATTCAGCGTCATCACGCCTTTGCCCGGCTGGCCGTACCGGGCTGCCAGCCCCAGCAGGATGGAAAAGTACTCCTCGGCCGGGGCGTTTTCCAAGCTGGCGCACACCTTGCTCACGGCTTCGCGGATCAGCTGCTGCTTACACGCCAAAAGCTGGTTGCGCTTCTCCAGGCGGGCGGCAGATTCCGCCCGTTCCCGGATGGCGCCCGCCTGCCGCTGAGCCTGGGAGAGGATCTCTCCGCTTTGCCGCTGGGCTTCCTCCCGGGCTGCCGCCAGGGTGCTTTCCGCCTCCGTTCTGGCGGCGGAGAGCAGCTCCTCTGCCTGGCTGGCCGCCTCCTGTTGGATCTGGTCCAAAATAGCCTCCAGTCCCGTCACCAGTCTCCCTCCTTTCCGCCTTGCCGCAGGGGCCTCATACACTCAGGCCGCCAATGCCGAAGATGGAAAGAATGGAGATCAGCAGCGCCAGCACAGCATAGGTCTCCACCATGACGGGCAGGGTCATGGCCTTGCCGAACTGCTCGGGCTTTTTCACCAGCAGGGAAATGCTGGCGATAGAGGCCTTGGTCTGCCACCGGGCGGAGATCAGGCCCACCACGGCCATGGGCAGGCAGGCAGCCAGGTACAGCAGCCCCTTCACAATGCTCACGTTGGGGTCGCCGCCCAGGATGCCCACCTGAGTCAGCACAATAAAGCCGATGAGCAGCCCATAGATGCCCTGGGTGCCGGGCAGCAGCTGCAGCACCAGCACCTTGCCGAACAGGGAGGGGTTCTCTGTCACAGCGCCGGCAGCGGCCTGGCCGGCCATGCCAACGCCCACGGCGGAACCAATTCCTGCCATCAATGCCGCCAGCATCCCGCCCAGCAGCGCGAACACAATGCCCAAAGTGTTCCAATCAAAACTGTTCATATCATTTTTCCTCCTTGATTTGGAAATGCTTGGTGTTGGCGGCAAAGGGATGGTAGGCCCGGCCGCCGCCCTCATAGAATTTTCCGAAGAACTCAACAAACTGCAGGCGGTTGGTGTGCACATAGGCGCCCAGCAGATTGATAGCCATGTTCATGCTGTGGCCGATGAGAAAGACCACTGTAAAGAAGATGGCGCCCACCACACCACCGCCCAGCATAGCCCCCAGCTGATTGAATACGGTGGAGATCACGCTGGTGGCCAGCCCCAGGGCTAACAGGCGTGAGTAGGAAAGGATGTCGCTCAGATAGCTGGAAACGCCGTAAAGTCCGTAAAGCCCCTTTAAGAAGCGCTTCACCGGGCTGCGGGATTCCCGCCCCGCGGTAAACAGGACGCCCACAGCCCCAATGCCAGCCAGTACGCCGGCAACAGCCGCCACAGGGCCTGGCACAGTAAAGGGCAGTTCTGCAATGTTCTGGAAGATCTCCGTGGAGAGCAGCACTACAATGAGCCCGCCTACCAGCAGGTACCAGAACACCACGTCATAGATGGCGTCCGCGTATTTCTTCTGCCGGGCCAGCTGATAAAACTGCACCCCAAGCCCGGTGAACAGATGGGCCACGCCCACCCCAAAGGAGAAAATCAGCAGCCGCATGGGGTCGTCCAGGGGCTCAAACCACAGGGCAGGAACGGTAATTTCCGTGTGGAAGAAGGTCCTGGCGATCACCGGAAGGGCATCCCCAAAGTAGCTGCCGAACAGCACGCCCCACATGGTGGTGGAGAGCCCGCAGAAGAAGAACATCCGCAGGGTCTTGCGCATGCTCTGCTCCATGTTGTGGAACAGCCGCAGCGCCACCCCGCTGCCAATGACCGTTAAAAGTCCGTAGGCCGCGTCGGAGAGCATCATCCCAAACAGGATATAGTAGAAAAACGCCATCACGCCGCTGGGGTCCACCTCGTGCTTTCCTGGCAGGCTGTACCCTTCCACCACGCCCTCCATGGGTTCGGTAAACAGTCCGTTTTTCAGCTTAACAGGCGGGTCCTCCTCGGGGGAGGGCTCCACGGCCTGGGCAAAGAGGGTGAATTTCTGAGAGAGCTCCTCCAGCAGCTGGGGAGCGTCCCCGGCCGGCAGATACCCCGTCAGGTAAAAGGTGTGGGGGCTCTGCCACAGCTCCCCCAGCACCCGAAAGCTCTCCGCTTTTGCCCCACAGGAATCGGCTGCCAGCAGCAGGGACTCCCGTGTGCCGGCCTGAGCGGCGAGCTGCCCTTTTACATCCCGAAGCTCCTGCTCTTCCCGCTGGAGCTCCTGTTTCAGGGCCTCTGCCTGCTGGGCAGGCGGCAGCTCCCCGGCAGCAGCGGGGGATGAAAACCCCAATGCCCGCAACGCGTCGCCCACTTGGGAAGACTGGCTTCGGTGACAGAGCACAAAGGCACAGGTCTGCTGAGGCTGCTGGCTGAGCACCTCCGCCTCCACGCCGGAAACCTCTGGCAGGGCCCGGGCCAAGGCGTTCTTCAGCCCGGCTTCGTCCAGCTCTTGGGGGAAAGTCCCAATAAAGGCCCGGGTGTGTTCCGTGCCTTGGGTCCCCAGAGGAACGTCCAGCCGCAGCCAGGGGGAGAGGCTTTCCAGCTGGGCTTGCAGCCGCAGCAGCTGAGCCTCCCCATCAGTAATGCGCTTGCCCAGGGAGAGAAGCTCCCGCGCCAGACTTAAGCAGGCGGGAACCTCCCGGGCGGCCGCCTCATACTGCTGGGAAGAGATCACAGGACGTCCCTGTAGGAAGGACAAAGCCCCCTTCTTGGGCGGAGAGTACCGGTCCAGCAGGGCGGCGGCATCCTCCAGCAGGCTGGCATTCTGTTCCCATTCCAGCTGTGCCTGGGAGGTGTCCGCCTGGGAAAAGAGCGGTTCCGTCCTCTGCGGGCTGTGAATCTCCACCATGCCTCGGCGCTGCAGCAGCTCCAGCAGCGCCTTGCGGTCCCGCTGCAGGCCGTAAAGTTCCAGCCGCTTCATGGCAACAATGGCCACGCTCTCACCTCCTTCGGGGCTGGCCCAGCACCAGCCGTTCCAACTCCCGGGCAACCTGTCCTTGGCGGGCAGCGGCCTGCTCGCGGAGCTGTTCCTGTTCCTTCCGGCTTTCCTGCAGCAGGGTTTCCTGCCGCTTTTTTCCATCGGCACGGGCCACCCCGCAGAGCACGTCCGCCCGTTTCCGGGCCTCCTTTACCGCAGCCGCTACCAGCTGTTCCCCTTGGGCAGCTGCTTCCCGGCGCAGGCGGTCCGCTTCTTCTTTTGCCTGCTGGACTGTTTCCAGGGCCGCTTGCTCCGCCCGGCTTACAGCCTGCATGGCTTCCTTTGCCATACGCTCCACCTCCCCTATGGCAAAATGCCTGTCTTTCCTAAAAGATATAGTCTTTCGGGGAAAAACAATAGATTTATTATACAGGATTCCGAAGTGAATGTCAAAATATAAATCCAAGAGTTTCTGTTTTTATAGTAAATAGGGAGAATTTCCGGCGGCCTTGGCAGAAGATGCAAAAAGCGGGCGGGGAAAGCATCCCCGCCCGCCGGCGTATGGCATTTCAGTTTTGTGTTTATTCCGCAGCGCTGCTTTCGCTGGCCTGAGAGCTCGCTTCAGAGCTGGCCTCGCTGGAAGCGGACGCGCTGCTCTCAGAGCTGGTTTCGCTCTCTGCGCTGGAAGAGCTGGAGGAAGCAGAGCTTTCCGTCTCAGAAGAGGCAGAGGAGGTGCCAGAGCGGTTGCTGTCCGTCACCAGAGAGGAGACCTTCTGCCGGTCCATAGCGGCCTGGTTGAGCTCAACCCCTTCCACAGAAGCGGCCTGCTCATTCACATAGTCAGTGAACTCCTCGCCCTTCATCGTGGTCAGCAGGTTGAGTTCCTGGTCCTCGTTCCCCGCGATGTTTTCATCGTAATAATCGCTGATGGAAAGGCGGCGCAGCACATAATAGCCGCTGTCGGTCTCTGCAAGGACAGCCTCGCCGTCATCCGCAGAAGTCAGGGCGTTATACAGCTCGGTGATCAGCCCGGTGGAGGTGGCGGCGGTGGGCTCCTGATAGGTGGCCTCCGTGCCAGACTCCGCAGAGTAATCGTCCGAGGCCTCGCTGACGGTCAGGTCCCCGTCGTTGATCTGGTCCACATAGCCCTCCAGCTGGGTCCGCAGCTCCTCCTTGGCGCTGTCGTCCAGATCCACGGAGTTGCCTTCCTCGTCTGTGGTGGTCAGGGGCACATAGAAGTATTCAAAGCTGTAGTAGAGGCCGGTGTAGTAGTCCTTCATGGCGCCGTCCTCCAGGGCCAGCTCGCCCCCTTCGCCGTACATGGCCTGCATCACCTTCTGAGACTTGACATTGTACTCGCCATAGGCCTTCTGGAAGGAGGACTGGGCAATTCCCAGCTCCTCAAAGGTGCTCCCGTAATAAGACCACAGGCTGTTTGCCGCATTTTCCGCCTGGCTCTGGTCCTCTTCGGTCATCTCCAGGCCGTATTCGGCCATCTTGTCGTTGATGTAATAATAGGACTGCACATAGGTCAGGGCCCGGTCCTTAATCCACTGCTCGGCGTCCTCCCCGTCGATCTGGGCGTCCAGCACATGGGTGGAGGAGTCCACCTGGCTGGCGGCTTCCGTGTAAGCGCTGTAAAGGTAATAGATATACCCGCCGATGGGCAGCGTATCATCGTCCTTCCGGGCGGCCCAGGTCATATTTTCATCGTAGCAGCCGGCAAAGCTCAGGCACATGGCCAGTGCAAGCACCGCTGCCGCGGCGCGTTTCCAAATGTTTCTCATGGGTGATCATGCCTTTCAAAAAAATTGTTTACACAAAGAACGACAAACATTATACCCCACTTTTCCCGGTTTGTCTACACGGAAATTGTGAACTTCACGCTCTGGCAGGGGAAGAGACATCCTGCATGGCAGAAAGGGTCTCGGCCAGGGCCTCCAGGGGGGGCTGGCCGGCCATCTTCACGCTGATATAGGGGCGGCTCCCGGCGGAGAGCAGCACCCGGCCCCCCAGGGCCTTGATAAGGGGACCCACCTCTGCCACATCGAACTTCTGCTTGTAGATAAGCAGGGAATCCCCCTGCTGCTTCACCTCAGTAATGCCAAGGCGAGAGGCGGTGTTGCGCAGCAGGGCAATGTCCAAAAGCCCCTTTACCGAGGCGGGGGGCTCGCCGAACCGGTCAATCAGCTCGTCGGTCACGTCCATGGCGTCCTCCTGGGTCTCCACCTCGGCAATGCGGCGGTACACGTCCAGGCGCAGGCTCAGGCTGTCGATGTAGCTCTCGGGGATGTGGGCCTGCACCTGCAGGTCCACCAGGCACTCCTGGTCCACCGGGCGCACGGGTTCCTCCCCTTTCATCAGGGTGACGGCCTCGTTTAAGAGCTTTACATACATGTCATAGCCCACGGCCTCCATGTGGCCGTGCTGCTCGCCGCCCAGCACATTCCCGGCCCCCCGGATCTCCAGGTCCCGCATGGCGATTTTGAAGCCCGAGCCAAACTCCGTGAACTCCCGGATGGCGGAGAGCCGCTTCTGGGCGATCTCTGTCAGAACCTTGTTGGGGGTGTAGGTCAGATAGGCGTAGGCCCGGCGGCTGCTGCGGCCCACCCGGCCCCGCAGCTGGTGCAGCTGGGAAAGGCCCATCCGGTCGGCGTTTTCAATGATAAGGGTGTTGGCGGTGGGCACATCCACGCCAGTCTCGATGATGGTGGTGCACACCAGCACGTCGATCTCGTGGTCCAACAGCTGGCGCCACACTTCAGAGAGCTCCTCTTCGGTCATCTTCCCGTGGCCAATGCCGATGCGGGCCTCCGGCACCCGCTGCTGGATGCGGGTGGCCGCGCTCTGGATGGAGGCCACATCGTTGTGCAGGTAGTACACCTGGCCGCCCCTTCGCAGCTCCCGGCGGATGGCGTCCGCCAAAATCCCCATGTCGTACTCCAGCACATAAGTCTGCACCGGGTGCCGGTCGTGGGGGGCCTCCTCAATGACGGACATGTCCCGAATGCCGGAGAGGGCCATGTTCAGGGTGCGGGGGATGGGCGTGGCTGAAAGGGTCAGCACATCGGCGGTGCTGCACAGCTGCTTCAGCTTTTCCTTCTGGGCCACGCCGAACCGCTGCTCCTCGTCGATGATGACCAGCCCCAGGTCGTGGAAGCGCACGTCCTTGGAAACCAGCCGGTGGGTGCCCACAATGATGTCGATGCTGCCCCGCTTCACCTTCCGCAGGATCTCGTCCTGCTGCCTGGGGGTGCGGAACCGGGAGAGCAGCTCCACGTCCACGGGAAAGCCCTCCATCCGCCGCAGGATGGTCTGGTAGTGCTGCCAGGCCAGGATGGTGGTGGGCACCAAGATGGCGCACTGTTTCCCGGCGGTGACGCACTTAAACGCCGCCCGCAGGGCCACTTCGGTCTTGCCAAAGCCCACGTCCCCGCACAGAAGCCGGTCCATGGGCACATCCCGCTCCATGTCGTCCTTGATCTCGTTGATGCACCGCAGCTGGTCCTCAGTTTCATCAAACTCAAAGTGGGATTCAAAGTCGTGCTGCCACTCCCCGTCCGGGGGGAAGGCAAAGCCCTTCTGCTGCATCCGCTGGGCATAGAGCTGGATCAGCTCCTTGGCGATGTCCTTTACTGCCGAGCGCACCTTGGCCTTCTGGCGCTGCCAGTCCGCGCCGCCCAGGCGGTTCAGCTTTACCGCCGAGTCCTCCCGGGGGCCGATGTATTTGCTCACCAGGTCCAGCTGAGTGACAGGCACATACAGCGTGTCGTTTTTGGCGTAGCGCACCTTGATGTAGTCCTTGGTGACGCCGTTCATCTCCAGTTTATGGATGCCCTCAAACAGGCCGATCCCGTGGGTGGCGTGGACCACATAGTCCCCCGGAGAGAGCTCCGACAAGCTGGAGATCTCCTTGCTGTTCTTGTCCCGCTTGCGCTTCTTCTGCCGGACCTCCGCCATGCGCCCGTGGGAGATCAGGGCAAAGTTGGCCTCCGGCAGCTCCATTCCGGCGGAAAGGGTTCCTGGGGTGACGGTCACCGTCCCCGCGGCTGCGGTGGAGGGGTCCTCTAAAAAGCCGGCTGGCAGGCCCAGCCGCTTCAGGTCCTCCGTGAGGGATTCCCCGGCCCGGCGGGTGCCGCAGAGCACCACACAGGCCCGGCCCAGGTCCAGCAGAGGGCGCAGGTCTTCGGCCAGCACCTGGGTGCCGCCGCCCCACACGGGCAGCTGCTTCACGTTCATGTTCACCAGGGTGCGGGTGGGCACCTCATAGCTGCCCCGGGCGAACAAGTCCAGAAACAGGGTGGGAACCTCCTGGGCCTTTCCCAGGGCATACTCCCAGTCCCCGCTGTAGGTGTCCAAGCCTTTGCACAGCACGCCCTCCGCCAAGTAGCTTTTCAGATCCTCGCCCCACTGCCACAGGGTGGTGCGCATCCGTTCCTTCAGCTTGTTCCCCTCTGAGAAGAACAGCAGGCTGCCCTCTGCCGGGAAGTAGTCCAGCAGGGTGGCGGTCTCCGGATAGAGGAGGGAGATATATTTGTCCAGGGAACCAATGCGCAGGCCGTTTTTCAGCTTTTCCGCCTCGCTGCGCAGGATCTCCTTGGCCTTGGGGGCGTTTTTTCCCCGCAGGGAGGCAGCCAGCTTTTCGATTTTCGCCGCCAGGGCTAGGGGCTTTTCCGCAATGGCCTCCACACAGGGGGCCAGGGTCACCTGGTCCACGGGGTCGGTACGGCGCTGGCTTCCAATGTCGAAATAGGAGAGGGAGTCGATCTCGTCCCCCCAGAACTCCACCCGCACCGGGGCGTTGGCGCTGGGGGAGTAGAAGTCCACAATGCCGCCCCGGCGGCTGAATTGCCCCGGTCCCTCAATCTGGTCCTCCCGGGTGTAGCCGCACTGCACCAGGGCGGAAAGCAGGTCCTCAATCTCCATCTGAGCCCCTGCCTCCAACGGGTAGAGGCGGCGCTGAAGCTCCTGGGGGCCCATGGTGTATTGCAGGGCGGCGTCCACACAGGCCACCACGCAGTCACAGATGCCGTTCTCCAGCTTTGAGAGCACCTCCAGCCGCAGCCGCTCATACTCATGGGAGGTCCCCGCCGCGTCCCGGAAGCCGAAGTCCCGCAGGGGGTAGGGGAGGGGCCGCAGCCCCAGGGCCCGCAGGTCCTCGCAGAAGCGCTGGGCCTCCGCCTCGTCCGCGGCCAGCACCAGGGCCCTGCGGCCGGTCTTTTGGCACAGCGAGGCGATGACGCAGCATTTGTGAATGCCTGAGAGCCCTGTTACCGCAGCGGGAAGCGCCCCGCCGGCCACCGCGCCCTCCAAGCGGGCGTAATCGGGCCAGCGGCTCAACGCGTTGTAAATGAGCTTCATTCCAGCATTCCTCCTTCTTTCTGCCAGAGGGGGGAAGCCCCTCAGCTGTTGTACAGGTTCATGGCCTTGTCCACGCTGCCCGAGACAATCAGCTCCGCGGCGGCCGCGGCGTTTTCCAAGGCGGTGTCCAGCTCCTTTTTCTCCTGCTCCGTAAAACGGGAAAGCACCCAATCCGCCAAATTGTAATCGGGATGGGGCTTTTTGCCCACCCCCAGCTTGATGCGGGGGAACTGGTCCGAGCCGGAGAGGTAGATGATGTTCTTCATGCCGTTGTGGCCCCCGTCGCTGCCTTTGCGGCGGATGCGCAGGCGGCCCGGTTCCAGGTTGATGTCATCGAAGATCACCAGCACCTTTTCCGGGGGCAGCTTGTAGAACTGCATGGCTTCCTTCACGGACTGGCCGCTCAGGTTCATGTATGTGGAGGGCTTTAGGAGCAGCGCCTTTTTCCCGCCCAGGCGGCACTCTCCCACCAACCCCTTAAATTTGATCTTTTTCATCTCCGCGTGGTGTTTTGCGGCGATGGCGTCCAGGGCCATAAAGCCGGCGTTGTGCCGGGTCCCTTCATATTGTCTGCCCGGGTTCCCCAGGCCCACAATGAGAAATTCCACCGGGCCGGGGGCGGGGCTGCTTTTTTGAAACAAGCGCAGCATGGCGTTTTGACCTCCGCTGTAAAAAATGATGTGGTTGTTTGGGGAAAAGAGGGGCACGAAAGCAGGGCGGGCCGGAGCTTCCGGCCCGCCTGAAACAATCGTCATACATCTTTATTATGCCAAAGTTTTTCTTGTTTTGCAAGTCCCCGGCAGCCCCGAAAAGAAAAATTGCCCCCGTTTTCCAAAAGCATGAAAAAAGTTTTCTTTTCTTCCATTTTGTACTGGCATTTTGCAGAAGACTTTGCTATAATTCCTAATAGGAGACCGTTCGGACAGGCTTTTTGCCTGGGCCGGCGTTTCACTCTGCTGTCACCCGGAGAGGCCGTGTCATGTGGGCCAGCGTCCGGTTGAACATTATTAGGAGGTAAGTTACCAATGAGCCACAAGTATGTCTATCTGTTCAGCGAAGGCGACGGTTCCATGCGTGAGCTTCTTGGCGGCAAGGGCGCGAACCTGGCGGAAATGACCAAGCTCGGCCTGCCTGTCCCCCAGGGCTTTACCATCAGCACGGAAGCCTGCACCCAGTACTATGAGGACGGCCGTCAGATCAACGATGAGATCCAGGCCCAGATCATGGAGTATGTGGGTAAGATGGAGGAGATCACCGGCAAGAAGTTCGGCGATAAGGAGAACCCCCTGCTGGTCTCTGTCCGCTCTGGCGCCCGCGCTTCCATGCCCGGCATGATGGACACCATCCTGAACCTGGGCCTCAACGAGGACGTCGTGGAGGTCATGGCCAAGAAGTCCGGCAATGCCCGCTGGGCTTATGACTGCTACCGGAGATTCATCCAGATGTACTCCGACGTGGTTATGGAAGTGGGCAAGAAGTACTTCGAGGAGCTTATCGACCAGATGAAGGAAAAGCGCGGCGTCACCATGGACACCGAGCTCACCGCTGACGACCTGAAGGAACTGGCCGAGCAGTTCAAGGCCGAGTACAAGCAGAAGATCGGCACTGACTTCCCCACCGACCCCAAGGAGCAGCTGATGGGCGCCGTCAAGGCCGTGTTCCGCTCTTGGGACAACCCCCGCGCCAACGTGTACCGCCGCATGAACGAGATCCCCTATTCCTGGGGCACCGCTGTCAACGTGCAGATGATGGCCTTCGGCAACATGGGCGATGACTGCGGCACCGGCGTGGCCTTTACCCGCAGCCCCTCCACCGGCGAGAAGAAGCTCTTCGGCGAGTTTTTGACCAACGCCCAGGGCGAGGACGTGGTGGCCGGTATCCGCACCCCCATGCCCATCTCCCAGATGGCTGAGAAGTTCCCCGAGGCCTTCAAGCAGTTCCAGGAAGTCTGCAACCTGCTGGAGAGCCACTATCACGATATGCAGGATATGGAGTTCACCGTGGAGAACGGCAAGCTCTACATGCTGCAGACCCGTAACGGCAAGCGCACCCCCGCTGCCGCCATCAAGATTGCCTGCGACCTGATTGACGAGGGCATGAAGACCGAGCAGGAAGCCCTGCTGATGCTGGATCCCAAGCAGCTGGACGCTCTGCTCCATCCCCAGTTCGATCCGGAAGCCCTGAAGGCTGCCACTCCCGTGGCCAGCGCTCTGGCTGCTTCCCCCGGCGCCGCCTGCGGCAAGATCGTCTTCACCGCTGAGGACGCTGTGGAGCAGGGTTCCGCCGGTGAAAAGGTGGTCCTGGTCCGCCTGGAGACCTCTCCCGAGGACATTGAGGGCATGCAGTACGCACAGGGCATCCTGACCGTGCGCGGCGGCATGACCAGCCACGCGGCCGTTGTGGCCCGCGGCATGGGCACCTGCTGTGTCTCTGGCTGCGGCGACATCAAGATGGATGAGGAGAACAAGAAGTTCACCCTGGCCGGCCGCGAGTACCATGAGGGCGACTATATCTCCCTGGACGGCACCACCGGCAACATCTACGGCGAGGCCATCCCCACTGTGCCCGCTTCCACCGAGGGCGGCTACTTCGGCCGCATCATGGAGCTCTCTGACAAGTACCGTCAGCTGGAGGTCCGCACCAACGCCGACACTCCCCGTGACGCCAAGCAGGCTGTGGCCTTCGGCGCGCAGGGCATCGGCCTGTGCCGTACCGAGCACATGTTCTTCGATCCCGACCGTATCGCTGCCATCCGCGAGATGATCTGCTCTGACACTGTGGAGCAGCGCAAGGCCGCTCTGGCCAAGCTGGAGCCCATGCAGCAGGGCGACTTTGAGCAGCTGTATGAGGCCCTCGGCGGCCGCCACGTCAACATCCGCTTCCTGGATCCCCCGCTGCACGAGTTCGTTCCCACTGAGGAAAAGGACATCGAGCTGCTGGCCCAGGCTCAGGGCAAGACTGTGGAGGACATCAAGGCCATTATCTCCTCTCTGCATGAGTTCAACCCCATGATGGGCCACCGTGGCTGCCGTCTGGCTGTCACCTACCCCGAGATTGCCGAGATGCAGACTGAGGCCGTCATCAAGGCTGCCATCAACGTGCAGAAGGCTCATCCCGATTGGAACATCGTGCCCGAGATCATGATTCCCCTGGTGGGCGAGGTCAAGGAGCTGAAGTTCGTCAAGAAGACCGTCACCGAGACTGCAGACCGCATCATCGCCGAGGCTGGCGTGGACCTGAAGTACAAGGTCGGCACCATGATCGAGATTCCTCGCGCCGCCATCACCGCTGACAAGATTGCGGAAGAGGCCGAGTTCTTCTCCTTTGGCACCAACGACCTGACTCAGATGACCTTCGGCTTCTCCCGTGACGACGCCGGCAAGTTCCTGGGCGCCTACTATGAGAACAAGATCTATGAGAACGATCCCTTCGCCCGTCTGGACCAGGAGGGCGTTGGTCAGCTGGTGAAGATTGCTGCCGAAAAGGGCCGCGCTACCCGTCCTGACATCATTCTGGGCATCTGCGGCGAGCATGGCGGCGATCCCAGCTCCATCGAGTTCTGCCACAACGTGGGCCTGAACTACGTCTCCTGCTCTCCCTTCCGTGTTCCGATCGCCCGTCTGGCTGCTGCTCAGGCTGCGATCAAGAACCCCCGCAAGTAAGAGCTGAGGGAAACACAAAGCAATACGCGGCGTAAGCTGCAGAGAAGGTTGTGAAGCAATTCACAGCCTTCTCTTTTTGCCCGAAAGTCCCTCTCTTCTCATTTGCCCGGAACTGTGTTACAATAAAAGGACGGAAAAGCGAGGGGAGGGGAGTCCATGCTGTATGCGGTCCGGTATGAGGATCGGTTTGCCAGCCGCCCAGAGGAGCTGTCCCATCAGCGGGCCCTGTCGGAGCGCCTGCTCCAGTGGGCCCTGAAAGAGGAATTTGGCCTGGAGCTTTCCGCCCTGGTCCGGGGGAAGGGGGCCTCTGGTAAACCTTATTTTCTGGACTGCCCTGTACAATTCAGCGTGAGCCATACCCGCGGCTTGGTTTGCTGCGGTCTCAGCCGCACCCCTTTGGGCGTGGACGCGGAGAGCCCTCGCCCCTGTAAGGAAGCCCTGATTCAGCGGGCGTGCAACCAGGAGGAGCTTACCTGGCTGGCGGGTCAAAAAGAGCGGGAAACGGCCTTTCTCTCCCTGTGGACCCTGAAGGAGAGCGTGATGAAACTCTCTGGGCAAGGGCTGGGCTTTGGCTTGAAAAACGCTTCCTTTACCTTTTCGGGGGGAGAACCCCGCTTTCGGGACCAGGGGGTGCTGCTTTCCCAGTTCTCCCTTCCGGGAGGATTCGTGGTTTCCGCCGCCTCCAGGGAAGAGCAGTTCCCCGGCATACAGCTGGTGGAGCTTATGTAAATCATTCATATCTGCCCCATTCCTCTCATAGGAATACCACAAGGAATCAAACAGAGAGGAACGGTGGAAGATGGTCGTATCGCTGAAAGCCAATCGAAAACGGATCTTGGCATTTTTTGTGCTGGCCCTGGTCGTGGTGGGAGCGCTTTTCTTCCTGCACGGCGGGGAGCAGGAGGAGCCAGAGCCCATCCCAGGGGGGACCAATGAGGAGCGCGTGGCCTTTTTGGAGAGCTTCGGCTGGCAAGTCCAGACAGAGCCTACAGAGACCCGTGAGGTTATGATCCCCGCCCAGTTTAACGATGTGTACACTGCCTACAATGTCATGCAGCAAGCCCAGGGCTTTGACTTGAAGCCCTATGCCGGGGAAATCTGCACCCAGTATTTGTACAAGGTGGAGAACTACCCCGATGAGACAGAGGTCTATGCTACCCTTTTAGTCTATGGGGACCAAATCATCGGCGGGGACCTTGCCAGCAGCCAGGTGGACGGCTTCATGCACGGCTTTGCCCCGGACAGCGCCCGCTTTGGAGAGACCGGCGCAGGTGGGGCAGAGAGCTCCCCGGCTGAAACCTCAGCCTCCCCACAGGCGAGTGTTTCCCCAGAGAGCTCCCCGGCAGTTTCGGCTGAAAGCGGCGGGGAAAGCACAGTGACAGGGCAGGCAGAGGCTTCTGCGGAAAGTGCCGCCAGCGGGACGGCAGACGAGGTGGAGACCGGAGGAGAGCCTCTTCCTGAGGAGGCCTATCCCACGGACTAAAGACGGAAGGAAAGGGACGTGAAAAAGGCATGATGGAACGGCTGGATAAATTTCTGGCGGCCCAGGGGAAGGGCACCCGCAAGGAGGTGGGGCGCCTCATCCGCTCTGGAGCAGTGGCCGTGGATGGTGTCCCCGTGCGGGACCCGGCCGCCAAGGTGGACCCTTCCTGCCAGACGGTGGCAGTGGGGGGGAGCCCTATCCTTTGGCAGGAGCACCTGTATATTATGATGAATAAGCCGGCGGGGGTGCTCTCCGCCACGGAGGACCGCCGCCAAAAGACCGTGCTGGACCTGCTCCCGGAGGACCTGCGCCGCCGGGGGCTTTTCCCCGCTGGCAGGCTGGACAAGGATACCACCGGCCTGCTGCTCATCACCGACGACGGGGATCTGGCCCACCGGATGCTCTCCCCAAAGAAGCATGTTTACAAGCTGTATCAGGCCCGGCTGGATGCCCCCGTCACTCCGGAGGATGTGCGGGCTTTTGAGGAGGGCGTCCGCTGGGGGGAAGAGGTTTACGCCCCCGCCCGCCTGTGGGCCGGGGAAGAGGACCCGTTTGTGGCTTTCGCCCAGGTCCATGAGGGGCGTTTTCACCAGGTAAAGCGGATGTTCCAGGCCCGGGGAAAGACTGTGCTTTCCCTCAAACGCCTCAAGATAGGGGGGCTCTCCCTGGACAGTACACTACAGGAAGGGGAGTGCCGCCTGCTGGCGCCTGAAGAAGTGTGTCAAATTCTTCGTTAGCAAGTTGTACTAAAATTAAGTGGGTGATTTGTGTTTTAGGGAAAGTCCATAAAGGGTGGGAAAAATCTTTGGGCAAATAAAGACTTTCGCCGGATGGCTGAATCTGTTATACTTATAGCAATCAAAAATGACCGTGAAGCAGCCTTTGCGGATGTGGTCATGAAAAATAGGAGGAATATCCGAATGGCAAGTTTAACTCTGAAAAATATTTACAAGATCTATGCCGGCGGCGTTACTGCGGTCACTGATTTCAACCTGGACATCGAGGATAAGGAGTTTATCATCCTGGTTGGCCCCTCTGGCTGCGGCAAGTCCACCACCCTGCGTATGATCGCCGGTCTGGAAGAGATCAGCAAGGGCGAGCTGTACATAGGCGACGTGCTCTCCAATGACATCGCCCCCAAGGATCGCGATATCGCCATGGTGTTCCAGAACTACGCTCTGTATCCCCACATGACCGTGTTTGACAACATGGCTTTCGGTCTGAAGCTGCGCAAGACCCCCAAGGATGAGATTAAGCGCCGCGTGGAAGAGGCTGCCCGCATTCTGGACATCTCTCACCTGCTGGACCGCAAGCCCAAGGCTCTGTCCGGTGGCCAGCGGCAGCGTGTTGCTCTGGGCCGCGCTATCGTCCGTGACCCCAAGGTCTTCCTGCTGGACGAACCCCTTTCCAACTTGGACGCCAAGCTGCGTGCTCAGATGAGAACCGAGATTGCCAAGCTGCATAAGCGCCTGGGCACCACCTTTATTTACGTTACTCACGACCAGACTGAGGCTATGACCATGGGCGACCGCATCGTGGTTATGAAGGACGGCTTCATTCAGCAGGTCGATACTCCTCAGAACCTGTACGACTATCCCGTCAACGAGTTCGTGGCCGGCTTCATGGGCTCTCCTCAGATGAACTTCATCGACGCCAAGCTGGGCAAGAACGGCAACGATTACACCCTGACCTTTGGCGCCTGCACCATCACCGTTCCCAAGAAGAAGGCCGATGGGGCTGTGGCCAACTTGGCTGACTATGTGGGCAAGGAAGTTGTGTTCGGCATCCGTCCCGAGGACGTCCATGACGAGCCCGAGTTCATCGAGAAGGTTGGCGGCGCTCATGTGACCGCTGACGTGGAAGTTACCGAGCTGATGGGCGCTGAGACTTATCTGTACCTGAACTGCGAGGGCAGCGCTGTTACCGCCCGTGTGGAGCCCACCTCCACCGCCAAGTCCGGCGATAAGTCCAAGATTGCCTTCGACCTGAACAAGATGCATCTGTTCGACAAGGAAACCGAGAAGACCATCCTCAACTAAAAATTTGCCATTCCAGCAGGGGCGCCAGCAATGGTGTCCCTGTTTTTTATCTGATTTTAGGAAAAATGCCGGTCTTTTTTTAAAAAATGCTTGAATTTTTTCTTCCGATTCTGTAAAATAAAGCTGTGTAGCTGTTTCTTCTGGCGCAGAGCGTCCCAGTAGGGCAGGCGCCTATTGAATTTTTTGCGGGGGAGTTTGCCCCCTGTGCCATAAAGAAAGGGGAAGAGTCATGTCAAACAGATTGTTTCAGGGGATCATCCATCAGATGCGGGATACGATCGACCGCACCATCGGCGTTGTGGATGACTCCTCGGTGATCATCGCCTGCAGTGAGCTGGGCAAAATTGGCGAGGTGTGCGAGGAAATCACACCGGAGGAGATGGCCTCCTCCGAGGTTTTCCTGACCGACGGATACAGCTTTAAGTCCTTTGGAAGCCGTCCCCGGCCGGAGTATGCCGTCTTTGTGGCGGGCAACGACCCGGAGGCCCAGAAGTATGTCAAAATCCTGGCAGTTTCCCTCAGCAGCATCAAGCAGTACTACGATGAGAAATACGACCGCGGCAACTTTATTAAGAATGTGATCCTGGATAACATCCTGCCCGGTGACATCTACCTGAAGAGCCATGAGCTTCACTTCGATTCCGATGTGAGCCGCGTGTGCATGCTGGTAAAGATCGCTGAAAAGAACGATATTTCCGCTTATGATGTGCTCCAAAATCTGTTCCCCGATAAGAACAAGGACTTTATCATCAACATCAATGAAACGGATATCGCTTTGGTGAAGGAGATTAAGCCCAGCATTGATGAAAAGGACATTGACAAGCTGGCCAGCTCCATTGTGGATACCCTTTCCAGCGAGTTCTACACCCAGTGCACCGTGGGCATTGGCACGGTGGTCAACAATATCAAGGACTTGGCGCGCTCCTTTAAAGAGGCCCAGGTGGCCCTGGAGGTGGGCAAGGTCTTTGATACAGAGCGTGCCATTGTCAGCTATAACCACCTGGGGATTGCCCGGTTGATTTATCAGCTGCCCACCACGCTGTGCGAGATGTTCCTGAAGGAGGTCTTCCGCAAGGGTTCTATTGACGCCCTGGACCACGAGACGCTGTTTACCATCCAGCGCTTTTTTGAGAACAGCCTGAATGTCTCCGAAACCTCCCGTAAGCTCTTTGTCCACCGCAATACGCTGGTCTATCGCCTGGAAAAGATCAAGAAGATCACCGGCCTGGACCTGCGCGAGTTTGAAGATGCCATCGTCTTCAAGGTGGCTTTGATGGTGAAGAAATACCTCTCCAACAATCCAGTTAAGTTTTAACCGCAGGTGCGTGTAGTTGCCTGTGTTTCAGGAATCGTAACAATTTATTTCTTATAAAGAATGATACAGGTGGCACCCATTGGTATAATAAAAGCTATGCCGATGGGTGCTGTCCTGTGTGTGGGACGCCTTTGAGGGCGGCTTTCACGCCCTCTAGGCAGTTATGGGGAAGGGGCCGGCCAGGCTTCCCTTGCTTCTTTAACCCTTTCAGAGAAAGGCAGGTCATAGGCTTGATAGAATTTCGCAATGTATCCAAGGTGTACAACAATGGAACAGAGGCTCTGCACAACATCAATTTGACGGTGGAAAAGGGAGAGTTCGTGTTCATTGTGGGCTCCTCGGGGGCCGGTAAAAGCACGTTTTTAAAGCTTGTCATGTGCGAAGAGAGGCCCAACTCCGGCCAGATCATCGTGGACGGCGTGGATGTGACCCGCATCCGCAAGCGGAAGATTCCCTACATCCGCAGGAAGATGGGCATTGTTTTCCAGGATTTCCGCCTGATAGACCACATGACGGTTTACGACAATGTGGCGTTTGCCATGCGTGTGGTGGGGGCTTCTGCCAAGTCCATCCGCAAGCGGGTGCCCTATATCCTCAGCCTGGTCGGCCTGCAGCACAAGGCAAAGCATTACCCCACAGAGCTTTCTGGCGGCGAACGCCAGCGTGTGGGCTTGGCGCGCGCGCTGGTGAATAACCCCACGATGATTGTGGCGGACGAGCCCACGGGCAACATCGACCCCGCCCTCTCTTTTGAAATTGTAGACCTTCTCAGCGAGATCAACCGCCGGGGTACCACTGTGCTTATGGTTACCCACGAGCACTCTTTGGTCAAGCATTTCCACAAGCGCATCATCCAGATCCACTCCGGTGAAATCGTGGCGGACACGGCTGAAATGGCGGATGTCTACGCGCCTCCCGAGCGCTATGAAAGCCCGGAGGAGGCGGTGGAGAACGATGATGATTACGCCGAGTACGATAATCAGGAAACCTATGAGGAAGATTACCCCGCAGCCGCAGAGCCTGCCGTCCAGGAGGAGTATGGCGAGTTCCAGGAGATGGACGCCGAACCCCTGGATGCTGGGGAAGAGGAGTCCGCGGAGGACATTGCCGAGGAAATCCTGCGGGAGCAGGAACTTCAGGAGGACAGCAGTGAGGAGGTGGAGAGATGAGCCTGCACAGTATTGGCTATCTGTTCCGGGAGGGCTTAAAGAGCCTTTGGAAAAACCGCACCATGACAATCGCTTCTGTAGGCGTTCTGATTGCCTGCCTGCTGATGACGGGTGTTGCCGGGTTGCTCTCTATGAACCTTTCCTCTACCATGACCTCCATTGAGGGCAGCAATACCTTGACGGTCTACCTGCGGGAGGATGTGCCCTCCCTGACAGCGGTGCGCATTGGCGAGGAACTGCGTCAAATCAACAATATTGCGGAATGCACCTTTGTCCCTAAGGATGATGCCCTCTCGGGCATTATGCAGGGAATGGACAGCAGCAGTACCCTGTTTGAAAGCTTTACGGGGGACAATAACCCCCTTCCCGATGCCTATGAGATCTCGCTGGAGGATTTGAGCCTGTATGACCAAACCATCAGCGCCATCAAAGCGGTGGACGGCGTGGACCGCATTTCCGATTACCGCAGCGTGGCGGTTCGCCTAAGCAGCCTGGACCGGCTGGTGCGGTATTGCAGCATTGGCATTGTGACAATCCTGGCAGTGGTTTCCCTGTTCATCATTGTCAACACGGTGAAGGTGACGATTTTTTCCCGCCGCATGGAAATCAGCATTATGAAATCCGTGGGCGCTACCAATGGGTTTGTGCGGATGCCCTTCATTGTAGAGGGTGTGGTAATCGGCCTGCTCTCCGGGGCGGTTTCCGCTACGATCCTGTATTTTGCCTACGATTGGGCGGTAGAGGTTGTCTATGCCCTGGTTCCCTGGCTGGCCATTGTGGATATCCACCCCTATGTGTGGTTCCTTTATGGGGCCTATCTGGTGGTGGGCATGCTGTTTGGCCTGTTGGGCGGCACCATTTCCATTGGCAAGTATTTGAAAAAAGAGGGCGAGAACGCGATTGTATAATAGCGCTGGCGCCCCGCATAGAATAGAGTGAGCAACGGCCCGGGAAGGACTTGGGTACTTCCCTGGGCTTGTTCCTTGCTTAAAGATTGACAAGACCCCCTTGGGCCACTATAATAAGTAGATAAAAGCCGGTCCGCGGAGAGCGGGCCATTTTCAGTAAAGGATGGAGTTACAATGGCAGAAAAGCAGTATTTTGTTACCGAAGAAGGCTTGGCGTCCCTTGAGCAGGAGCTGGAATATTTAAAGACAGTCCGCCGCAAAGAGGTGGCAGAGAAGATCAAGGTGGCCCTGTCCTTTGGCGACCTTTCAGAGAACAGCGAATATGACGAGGCCAAGAATGAGCAGGCCATCGTAGAGGCGCGCATCGCTGACTTGGAGGTAATGCTCAACGGTGCCGTGGTCATTGATGAGAGCGAACTGAACAATGAGACCATCCATATCGGCTCAAAGATCGAGGTGGAAGTCACCTCTGCCGCAGGGGCTAAGTCCAACCGGAATTTCAAAATCGTGGGTTCCAATGAGGCCGATCCCCGCGGGGGCAAGATTTCCGATGAGTCCGCTGTGGGTAAGGCCCTTATTGGCGCCAGAGTGGGGCAGACCGTAGAGGTGGAGACCCCCGTGGGTGTCTCTGTCTATCATATTCTTTCTATCTCCCGCTGAACGGGAAAAGGGAATTATCAGGAAGGGTGAAAGGAACCAATGGCAGAAGTAAAGAACCGGACCCCTCTCGCAGAGGGAGAGCAGGATATGAGCGAGCTCCTGCGGGTGCGCAGGGAAAAGCTGCGGGAGCTGCAGGAAAGCGGGAATGACCCCTACCAGATCACTAAGTATCCTGTGGATAACGACAGCGCCAACATTAAAGCCAATTTTGAACAGCTGGAGGGCAAGCCTGTCTCCATTGCCGGCAGGATGATGTCCAAGCGGGGCATGGGGAAGGTGTCCTTCTGCGATTTGCAGGACCGCTCCGGCCGCATCCAGCTCTACGCCCGCAAGGACGAGATGGGCGAGGCAGAGTACAACCGCTTTAAGAAATATGACATTGGCGACATCCTGGGCGTGCAGGGCGTGGTGTTCCGTACCCAGCGGGGTGAGATGTCCGTGCGGGTGGAGAAGGTGACGCTGCTCAGCAAATCCCTGCTGCCCCTGCCGGAGAAGTACCACGGGCTTAAGGATACGGACGCCCGGTACCGCCAGCGCTATGTGGACCTGATCGTCAACCCGGAAGTGAAGGACGTATTTGTCAAGCGCTCCAAGATTATCAGCGCCATCCGGGAGTACCTGGACGGCCACGCTTTCCTGGAGGTAGAGACCCCTGTGCTGCACAACCAGGCGGGCGGCGCCGCGGCCCGGCCTTTCATCACCCACCACAACACACTGGACATCGACATGTACCTGCGCATTGCCCTGGAGCTGCATCTGAAGCGGCTTATCGTGGGCGGCTTTGACCGCGTCTATGAGATCGGCCGCACCTTCCGCAACGAGGGCATGGATACCCGCCACAACCCGGAGTTCACCATGCTGGAAGCCTATCAGGCGTTTACCGACTTCAACGGCATGATGGACCTGACAGAAGATATGATCCGCACTGTGGCCCACAAGGTGCTGGGCACCGGCAAGGTGGAGCGGGACGGTGTGGAGATTGACCTGGATAAGCCCTTCACCCGCATCAGCATGGTAGAAGCTGTCCAGAAGTACGCCGGGGTGGACTTCACCCAGGTGGAGACTTTGGAGCAGGCCCGCGCCCTGGCCAAGGAACACCACATCGAGTATGAGGAGCGCCACAAGAAGGGCGACATCCTCAACCTGTTCTTTGAAACCTACTGCGAGGACAAGCTGGTGCAGCCCACCTTCCTGACGGGCCATCCAGTGGATATTTCGCCCCTTTCCAAGCGGTGCAAGGACAACCCCGAGTACACCGAGCGCTTTGAGCTGTTTATCTGCGGCGGCGAGTATGTCAACGCCTTCAGCGAGCTCAACGACCCCATCGACCAGCGGGGCCGTTTTGAGGCCCAAGCGGCCTTGAAGGCCGCTGGTGACGAGGAGGCCTGCGACGTGGATGAGGACTTCCTCACGGCCCTGGAGTATGGCCTGCCCCCCACGGGCGGCATGGGCAT
>UQRL01000012.1 GCA_900543555.1 uncultured Oscillospiraceae bacterium
ATACCCATGAGAAGGATGCTTTTCATGGGCAGCTTGCAGCAGCCGGGTCAGTTCCACCCTGTCCCTTTCATAGCGGTTCATTTTTCCTTGCCGCTGCCGCCATTTGTAGTAGCCAGAGCGATTCACACCCATAACCTGGCACAGAAAATTGACCGGATATTTTTCTTTCAGTTCTTCGATGACTTCGTATTCTTTCCGCTGCCAGTAACGTATTCCCTCTTTGCACCAACTCCTTCCACCCAATATCCTTTTTTTAACCGGGCTATTTCTACCTCCTGCTTGGCTACAGTAAGTCGAAGCCGCTCCACCTCGCTCAAGCTCTTACTCCTGTGAAGTGCCGCATATGGATTGCCATTCTTGGGCTCCAGCGCATCTTCCCCTTCTTCCAGATACCGCTTTACCCATGCCGCTACCAAATTATTTCTCACTCCATATTTCCGCTCGATTTCCAGAAGCGAGATATGTTTTTCCAGGTGCAGACGGATGTATTGCAGCTTTTCCTCTTTGCTCCATTTCCGATGTGGCGTTCCTTTCTTTCCCATTTCCTCTTCCTCCTTTTCTCTATCTTACCATAAAAAAGCAGACACCCACACTTTTGTGAGTGTCTACTTTCATTTTACAGGTGCATTCTCTCCTCTGCTTCTTCCCTTTTATTTCTTGGTTCTCGAGTAAAGGGGTTGCCAGGAATTTCACACGAAGATCTGCGAAGCCGGCTCACGCAGGAGGAAGCAGAAAGTGTACGTCGATGGGAGCATTCGGCTCATGGAAGTCCTACGGTGACCATTGTTCGAAAAATACCCTTTGCTGTTTTCATCTTTGCTGGGTTTGTCCTTTATCTCATAATTTGGAGTGTCGTAAAATGATTATCCGCATCCCCTGTTATACTGCTGGATATCGGATTGTCTCCCTAGCTAAATGTTTCCAAGCCCTCCATCATTTATTGGAACAAGGCCTGGATGCGCTCTATTTGGGAAATGGAAAGCTGACACTGTATCCCGACGATGTGCTACTTACGGACGACGCGGCAGTTTTAGAGAGATTTTCTTATTGCGATGACTACGACGTGTTTGAAGTGGATTCCCAAGGCCGAGCGTACCTTTACTATAACAACGAATCCTTAGATAATGCTTTTTTCATAACGGGGAAATGCAACTCCAATTGTGTGATGTGCCCTGCTTCTGAAACATCCCGGCGGTTGGGTACCACTTCCACCTTAAAACATCTTCTTCAGCTTGTGGAGCACATTCCATCCGATGCGGCTCACATGACCATTACCGGCGGGGAACCTTTACTGCTGGGAAGGAATATCTTTCCCTTTCTAAAGGCTTTGCGGGACAAGTTCTCTCGAACCGAATTTTTACTGTTGACCAATGGACGCATCTTTTGCCGGGAGGATTACTGCGACTTGCTTTATGGTGCTCTTCCCAGTCGCACGGTGATGGGCATTCCTCTGCACGGATACGATGCCTTTACCCACGACCGGATCACGCAGGTGTGTGGCAGTTATTATCAAACATATCAAGGACTGAAAAATCTGCTGGCCCGGGGATTCCAGGTGGAGTTACGGGTCGTAATCAGTAAACTCACAGCACCGACTATTACCCAGATTGCTCAGCAAATCGCAGAGGAATTTCCCACTGTAGCCAGTGTGAAGTTTATTGGCTTGGAAATGCTTGGAAATGCGGCAAAGCATCAGGATATGGTGTGGATTTCTTATCCTCGGGCGTTTCGTGCTGCGGAAAAAGGCGCAAGGGCACTGATTGATGCAGGTATTGATGTGCGGTTTTATAATTTCCCTTTGTGTGCGGTGGACCCGGCGTTTTGGCCCATCTGCGCTAAAAGCATTACAGATTATAAAGTTCGATATGCTGAAAACTGCACCAGCTGCAGTGTGAAAGATGCCTGTGGAGGCGTTTTTGCTGGTACATTTCGGTTGGCCAAAGGGGACATGGTTCCTATCCGGGAGGAGAAGTTATGCTGAATCACTTCAACTTTCAAGAGTTTCACGGAGCGTATTTGCTCACCAATGACTTGGGACGGTACGCGTTTGTCTCTAAAGCCCAGCTGCGCGACCTGATATCTGGAAGTCTGGACCCGGATTCGCCTGTCGGTCAAAAACTGCAAGAACAGTTCTTTCTGTTCCAGGGGTCCGTCCCTGGACTTTTGCAGCGTGAGACCCATTTTATGCGGGACAGCAAAAACTACTTGTTCGAGCCCACAACCCTGCATATTTTCGTGGTAACAAATGAATGTAACGCCAACTGCGTGTATTGTCAAGCGAATAACGGATTTACGAAGCCCTCTGACCGGATGGACCCTGCCGTAGGAGAACGAGCTGTGGACATTGCTTTGAGTTCCCCTGCTCCTGCTCTGTCATTTGAGTTTCAGGGGGGAGAACCATTGCTCAACTTTGATGTCATCCGACATATCATTGAATACGCAGAAAAGAAGAATACTGGTAAGGAAATATACTATTCTCTGGTTTCTAACTTAACTCTTCTCACCGATGACATGCTGGAATTCTTTCAAAAACACCGGGTAAATATTTCTACCTCTTTGGATGGGCCTCAATTCCTTCACGATCACAATCGGCCTTATAAATCTGGTGCCGGAACGTATCAGGATCTTCGCCGCGCTGTGAACCGCGTACGAAAAGCAGGGTTAAAGTTGGGGGCCATTGAAACTACGACCCGCTTTAGCCTGCCACACGCGAAAGAGATTGTGGACATTTATGCAGAGTGGGGATTTCACAGCCTTTTCCTTCGCCCGCTAACGCCTCTGGGTTGCGCTCAGAAGCAGTGGAACGAAATTGGATACACTCCAGAGGAATTTACTGCTTTTTATCAAGAAGCAATCCATTACATCCTTGAAAAAAACCTGCAAGGGTATCGGATGCAGGAGGGGCACGCTGCTACTTTTTTCTCAAAAATCCTCCACGGTTATCCTGTTAACTATATGGAACTTCGCTCTCCTTGTGGCGCCTCCTTAGGTCAGATGGCCTATTATACCAATGGTGATGTGTTCACCTGCGATGAAGGAAGGATGCTGTATGAAATGGGAAATGACGCTTTCCGTCTCGGAAATGTTTGGGAAAACACTTATTCCCAACTGGTTCATTCCTCTACTTGCCGGGCGGTTTGCCTGGCGAGTATCACGGAATCGATTCCCGGGTGCTGCGATTGTGTGTATCAACCTTATTGTGGCGTGTGTCCTGTGGTGAATGTTGCTCTCTATGGGGACTTGTTGCCAAAATCTCCCCAAAATTATCGATGCGGCCTGTACCGTGGAATGCTAAATGTCCTTTTTTCGTTGTTGCAGCAGGAGGAGCCGATGACTATGAAACTTTTGGAAAGCTGGTATGCATAATGGAACAGGAACAAAATCCTCAAACTGAGAATCATCGGAAGTTCCCTCTAAAAAGAGTTCTCTTGGTGTGCATCCCTATTGTGACAATTGTACTGGCAGTTATAATTAACACAGGTGTTCAAACAGGTTTTTTCACCCGGATGTCCCGTGAGTTTCAAAACCTTTTCTTTGGCCGGATTCACATTGAAACCGGCACATACACGGGAGAAACGGATTGGGGTGATTTTTTCGGTGATGGAAGTTTCCAGTTTGAATCTGGTGAAGTGTACAGTGGATCATGGGAAGACAATCAATTTACAGGTTACGGAAGCTTATCCTATCCCGACATTGGCACGTATGAGGGAAATTTTAGCGGTTTCAAAAAAGAAGGCACAGGAACTTTCACATGGGCCAGTGGCGACGTGTACACCGGCCAGTGGGAGGATGACGCCATGGAGGGGAAGGGAATTTATACTTTTGCCACAGGCGGCGAATTAGAGGGAGCTTTTCGGGAGAATCAGTTTTGGTCTGGAACCTACACCGTAAGCAATACTTCCGGTTCCTACAAGGTTGACTATTTGGGAGGGGAGATGTGTTCCGCCGAAATCCACTTCTCCGATGGTACCACCTATTCAGGCGATTTTTCTGACGGGAAGCTAAACGGCACGGGCGAAATGTATTACGCAAATGGGGACACCTATGCGGGAGCGTACCGAGACGGTGTCCGTTCCGGTTATGGTACGTATGTATGGGTCACCGGTGATCAATACAAGGGGCACTGGACGGACGACGTCATAGATGGTAAAGGGGTCTACACCTTTGCATCTGGAATGACCCTGGACGGATCTTTTTCCAAAGGCGAGTTTGTCTCAGGTGCCTACTCCATGTGGAACGACGATGGGACGTTCGAGTTTGATTTGGAAGATGGTATTCCTGTGTCGGTTCAGATGGAACTAACTAATGGTCTGCAATACGATGGCGGCCTCTCGCAGAACACTTTAGATGGAGAGGGCAAGATTGTCTATCCCTCTGGGGAAACATACGAAGGCGAGTTTTCCGAGGGAAAGCGCGACGGTGATGGGACCTATACCTGGCTTGATGGTTCTTCTTACACCGGAGATTGGTCAGATGATCAGGTGAACGGAACGGGGACCTATACTTACCCAAAAGGCTCTGAAGGACTCAAACTCAGAGGCAGTTTTGTAAATGGTCAGCCAGATGGCCAGTGTACGTATTATCTGGCTTCCGGCCTTTCCTATGTGACCACCTGGGAGGACGGTACCTGTATCAAACTAACGGAGTGATTCCTTATGCAAGAACCTATATTCCCCTCTATCAAGCGTTCTCTAGAAAACCTCATTGAGGATGAGGAAGGCAATCCCGCTTATCTCCACCAGAAAAATCCGAAGTTACGCACTTCGGATTTTTTCATTTGCCTTGGGAATCCGCCGGGCGGAAATTGACAGGGCGAAAGCCCGGATGCTACAATAAAAAGACAAGGAGCGCGGATTGGTTCCGCTGGCGGAAAGGGAGGCGTTTCGCGATGAAAAAAGCTTTGGCCTTTTTGATTTCTGTGGCCCTGTTGGTTGCCCCGGCTGGCTGCGCGGCCGAACACGGCCAGCTCACCTTGGAGAGGGTGGAACAGCTGGCCGAAAAGGGGGAGGCCCTCACCTGGAGCGACTTTGAAGGCTATGCCTATGAGGAGGCCGGCTCCGGCCTGTACATCCGCGTCTACGATGTAAACGAGGAATACTATGTGATGGTGGGCGGGCCCTCTTTGGAGGAAAGCCCCCTGTACGTCCGGCTGGTGTCCCGGGACGACGGGGAGCAGTATGTGGAGCTGCGGGAAGGCGGCTTAGAGGGCTTTCTGCAAGGGGAGTGAATCCCCCTGGGCAAGTTGCAACCGCTGGTTGCGCAAAGGCGCCTGCTGTCTTCTTGCGCGCAACCGCTTCTTTTGCTAGGATACAGGTGGAGAGAGTCCCGGGGAAAGGCCCCGGGGCCGCCCTGTGTGACAAGAGGAGGATGTGCCATGACATTGGGAGAGAGGATTGTCCACTATCGCAAACGGCAGGGGCTGTCCCAGGAGCAGCTGTCCCAGCGGCTGGGTGTCTCCCGCCAATCGGTTTCCAAGTGGGAGCGGGATGAATCCCTGCCAGAGGCGGACAAGCTGCCGCTGCTTGCCAAAACATTGGGCGTGTCTTTGGACGCGCTGCTGTCCGGGGAGGAGGAGGCCCCGCCCCAGCCCGCCGGGCCCACGCCTGCCAAAGGCGGGGCTGTGGGGAAGCTTGTCTGGCTGTTCCGGCGCTGGGGCTGGATGGGCGGCTTGGTGCTGGCCGCCTACGGCGCCGCTACCTTTGGGCTGGGCTTGCTGGCCCGCTTCCTCATGGGGCCGGTGTTCCCGCCCAGGGAGCTGCTGCTGCAGGCCGGCGGGCCGGTGCGCGCGGCCGCTTTGGGGTTTCAAATCATCACCGTGGCCGTCCTGGTGGTGGGCGGGCTGGCCGTTGTTGGAGGACTCATCGCGGCGGCAGTCCTCTACCGCAGGCGGCCAGGCGGGAAGAAGTAAACCCGCTTCTGTGTAAAACACGCACGTTTCTTCTATAGGAAAGGAGAGCTATGAAAATAGAGACACCCCGCCTCACCCTGCGGGACTTCACCCCGGCGGACGGCCCAGCCCTCCACGCCATCTTAGGGGATGGGGAGGTGATGGCTTTCAGCGAGCCGCCCTACACCCCAGCGCAGACCCAGGCCTTTTTGGAGCAGTTCTGCATTGCCCGCCGGGGAGGCTTGGCCTGCGTGGAGAAAGCCACCGGCCAGCTGGTGGGCTACCTGCTGTTTTCCCCCCTGGGGGAGCAGGTGTGGGAGCTGGGGTGGTTTTTCCGCCGAGACACCTGGGGCAAAGGCTTTGCCACCGAGGCAAGCCGGGCGCTGCTTTGCCACGCTTTCCAAACCCTCTCCGCCCGGGAGGTCGTCGCCGAAACCATCGACACCGGCCGGGCTGCCCGTGTGCTGGAGAAACTGTGGTTTCGCCGGGAAGGCGCCCAGCCGGTGGAATCGCCCGCCGGGGGGAGGACCCTGCTGTATCAATACGCCCTTCGTGCCAAGGATTGGGAACGGGAAAAATAGAAACGGCGCCGGAAAATTCCAGCGCCGTTTCTCCTTGCCTTGTTAGGTTTGGGGAAGGGACTTAGCGGCAAAAGTCGTTTAAGTACCGCTCCAGGCAGGAGGAGATGATGGCCTTGGCGGCCTCGTGGTCCCGCACCTCGCCGATCTGGGTGTGAGAGGAGTCTTCCAGCTGCTTGTACACCGTGAAGAAGTGCTGCATCTCGTCGAAGATGTGCCGGGGCAGCTCGGTGATGTCCTGATAGCTGTTGTAGGTGGGGTCGTCAAAGGGGATGGCGATGATCTTCTCGTCCTCGCTGCCGCCGTCGTCCATGATGATGACGCCGATGGGGTAGCACCGCACCAGGGACATGGGGATGATATTCTCCGAGCAGAGCACCAGCACGTCCAGGGGGTCGCCGTCGTTGGCGTAGGTGCGGGGAATAAAGCCGTAGTTGGCAGGGTAGTGGGTGGAGGTGTACAGCACCCGGTCCAGCCGCAGCAGGCCGGTCTCCTTGTCCATCTCGTACTTGGCCTTGCCGCCCTTGGTGATTTCAATGACGGCGAAGAAGTCATCCGCCTTGATGCGTTTGGGGGAAATGTCGTGCCAGATGTTCATAAAGCTCCGTCCTTTCCAAAAGAAGGTTCTGTAAAGCTATTATACCATGCCCTCTCCCAAAAGGGAAGGGATGGAACGCCTTCTCTCCGCATAGAATACAGGGAGGAGGTGGCGCCTATGGTTTGCAGGATGGATTCCCTGCGGGACAAGGAGGTCATCAATGTCAAGGACGGGGGCCGCATCGGCTTTGTGTGCGACGTGGAGGTGGACACCCAAGAAGCCCGCCTCACCGCCGTGGTGGTCTACGGAAAGCTGCGGCTGTTCGGCCTGCTGGGCCGAGAGGCGGACTTCGTCATCCCCTGGGGGGATATCGTCCTCATCGGGGAGGACACGGTGCTGGTGCGCTGGCAGCCCCCCGCCCAAAGCCAGCACCCGGGGACATTCAGCAAGCTGCTGGAAAAAATCGGCTTCTAAAGGCCGTTTTTCGCCGGGAGCCCCCGGTTTTCCGGCAAAAAAATCCTTGCTTCTCCCGGGGGCTTGTGCTATAATATTTCAGCAAAACACACGCCGCGCCTCGGTTTGGTGCCCGGGAGAGCCCCGGGTCTGCCCCGAAAAGACCGCGCGGCGGAGGCAAAGCCCGCGAAAAAATCTAACAACAGCCGGGCTTTCAAAACCAAGGAGGTATTTGTAAAATGGCAGTCGTATCTATGAAACAGCTTTTGGAGGCCGGCGTACATTTCGGCCACCAGACCCGCCGCTGGAACCCCAAGATGGCCCCTTACATCTTCACCGAGCGCAACGGCATCTACATCATCGACCTGCAGAAGACCGTCCGCAAGCTGGAAGAGGCCTATAACTTTGTGCGCGACCTGTCCACCGAGGGCAAGAGCGTTCTGTTCGTGGGCACCAAGAAGCAGGCTCAGGAGTCCATCCGCGAGGAGGCCACCCGCGCCGGCGCTTTCTATGTAAACGCCCGCTGGCTGGGCGGCATGCTCACCAACTTCGCCACCATCCGCACCCGCATCCAGCGCCTGGCGCAGCTGCGGAAGATGGAAGAGGACGGCACCTTCGACCTGCTGCCCAAGAAGGAAGTCAGCAAGCTGCAGCTGGAGATCGAGAAGCTGGAGAAGTTCCTGGGCGGCATTAAGGACATGAAGACCTTCCCCGGCGCCCTGTTCATCGTGGATCCCCGCAAGGAGCGCATCGCCGTTTCCGAGGCCCGCAAGCTGGGCATTCCGATCGTGGCTATCGTGGACACCAACTGCGATCCCGATGAGATCGACTACGTTATCCCCGGCAACGATGACGCTATCCGCGCTGTCAAGCTGATCGCCGGCGCCATGGCCGACGCCATCATCGAGGGCTGCGAGGGCCAGATGGGCGCCGCTGCCAAGGAAGAGGCCGATGCTGAAGAGGCTGGCGACATCAGCGTGGAAGAGTAAGCGTCTCTCTGTTTTCGTCGTTTTTCGTATAAGAGTAGCTGAGAAGGCTGCCCCGGCGGGGAGCGCCCCGGGGGCGCGAAGAGAAAGGATGTTTGCAAATGAATTTTACCGCTAAAGACGTTGCCGCCCTTCGTGAGAAGACCGGCTGCGGCATGATGGATTGCAAGAAGGCCCTCACTGCTTCTGAGGGCGATATGGAAAAGGCCATTGACTTCCTGCGGGAGAAGGGCCTGGCCGCTTCCGTGAAGAAGGCTGGCCGCATCGCCGCTGAGGGCGTGGCTTTCGCCACCGTCAGCGAGGACGGCAAGGTGGGCGTGGTCATCGAGGTCAACGCCGAGACCGACTTCGTGGCTAAGAACGCTGACTTCCAGGCCTTTGTCAAGACCTGCGCCGACACCGTCATCGAGCAGAATCCCGCCGACGTGGAAGCCCTGCTGGCTTGCAAGGCTGCCGGTACTGAGGAGACCGTGGACGCCCTGCTGAAGGAGAAGATCCTCACCATCGGCGAGAACATCAAGATCCGCCGCTTCGCCCGCTATGAGGGCGCTGTCACCTCTTACGTCCACGCTGGCGGCCGCATCGGCGTTATCGTGAAGTTTGACACCACCAACGATATCGCCGCCACCGAGGGCTTTAAGGCCTATGCCCACAACGTGGCCATGCAGATCGCCGCCATGAACGCTGAGTACCTGGACGAGGCCTCCGTCCCCGCCGAGCGCGTGGAGAAGGAGAAGGAGATCCTGACCCAGCAGATCGTGGACGAGGGCAAGCCCGCCAACATCGCCGAGAAGATTGTGGCCGGCCGTCTGAACAAGTTCTTCAAGGAGATCTGCCTGGTGGACCAGGTCTATGTGCAGGACAGCTCCATGACCGTGAAGCAGTACACCGAGTCCGTTGCCAAGGAGCTGGGCGGCGACATCAAGATCGCTGCCTACACCCGCTTTGAGAAGGGCGAGGGCCTGGAGAAGCGCCAGGATGACTTCGCTGCCGAAGTGGCCGGCATGGTGAAGTAAGTTTTCCCAAAGCACAGCAAAAGAGCGAGTTCCAGAAATGGAGCCCGCTCTTTTTTCTTCATGGGAACCGGCTTGTCAGCTGGGTGCGGAAAGAGGCAGCGGTTCCACGGCTTCCTTTCCCAGCATAGTCAATTTCGCTTCCGTGTCAAAACAGCGCCGGTAACTCCCCCTGCCAGGAGAAAGGGCCACACCCGGGCGAACAGCCATTCAAAGGAATGGTAGATAGTCCCCAACACAGCGGTTTCCGGGTCGCTGTAATCCCAGTGCTGGTAGGGGCTGTTCAGCAGGAGCAGGAGAGCGAGCAGTGCCACAACGGCCGCGCTGAACGCGATAAAGAGCCAGTGGATGACTTTCCTTCTGCTGCATTTTATCTGTGCCAGCTGCAAATTGATTACCTCCAGTTTTTCAGAAATGGCAGTCAAGCGGTCTGCGTCGGTTTCAACGATCGTCTCTCCCAACAATGTGCTGACAGGCGTTTCCAGCGCTTCCGACAGAGCGATCAACAGGTCGGAATCGGGGACCGACAGCCCCTGTTCCCATTTGGAAACCGTCTGACGTACCACGTTCAGCTTTACCGCAAGCTCCTGCTGGGAAAGTCCCTTAGATTTTCGAACCGCCTTGATGTTTTCACTGAGCATGGGGCGGCCTCCTTTCGTCCAACTCTCACTCCCATTATAGGCCGCGCCGCCCGTTGCCACAAGCAATGGGCGTTAACATTTCAGCGGAAATGCGAACAGCCGCCCGTAAGATGTAAATTTTTTGTAACGCCCCGCCGTTTTTCCCCATTCCAAAGGGAAGAAACGGGCCTTCCCCCGGAAAAGGATTTCTTTGCGCTTTACAACCGGGGGTTTTTCATGTACAATAAGTGCGAATATAATCTGTAAAGCGGGGAGAGATACTATGGCACTGAAATACAAGCGGGTCCTGCTCAAACTCAGCGGCGAGTCCCTGGCGGGGAAGGCCGGGCACGGCATCGACTTCGACACGGTCCTGGAGATCTGCAAGCCCATCAAGGAGATCGTGGACATGGGCGCAGAGGTGGCCATCGTGGTGGGCGGCGGCAACTTCTGGCGGGGCCGCTCCAGCGGCAAGATGGACCGCACCCGGGCCGACCACATGGGCATGCTGGCCACGGTCATCAACGCCCTGGGCGTGGCCGACGGCCTGGAGCAGCTGGGCCTGGATGTGCGGGTGCAGACCGCCATCGCCATGCAGGAAGTGGCCGAGCCCTACATCCGCAACCGGGCGGTGCGCCATCTGGAAAAGGGGAGAGTGGTGGTGTTCGGCTGCGGCACGGGCAACCCCTTCTTCTCCACGGACACCGGCGCGGCCCTGCGGGCGGCGGAGATCGAGGCCGATGTGATCCTGAAGGCTACCATGGTGGACGGCGTCTATGACAGCGACCCCAAAAAGAACCCCGGTGCCAAGAAGTATGACACCCTCAGCTACATGGACGTGCTCAACCAGAACTTGGGTGTGATGGATATGACCGCTGCCTCCTTCTGTAAGGACCGGAATATCCCCTTCCTGGTGTTCAGCATTGAGGACCCCCACAACATCGTCCGGGCGGTTTCCGGCGAAAAGGTGGGCACCTTGGTGCAGTAACGCGGCTCCCTCAGGGAACGGGCGGGCACCCGTCCTTCCCGGCAGATATCCAAAGAACAAAGAATTTTCAACCGAAAGGATGAGACCCTCATGGCAGAAATGAAGGACGTTTTCGCCAAGGCAGAAAGCAAAATGAAGAAGAGCATTGACCATCTGATGGAGGAGTTCGACTCCATCCGCGCAGGCCGGGCCAATCCCGCGGTGCTGGACCACATCATGGTCAACTATTACGACACCCCCACCCCCATCAACCAGCTGGCGGCGGTCTCCGTGGCAGAGGCCCGGGTGCTGGTCATCCAGCCCTGGGACATGAGCGTGCTGCGGGGCATTGAAAAGGCCATCCAGACCTCCGACCTGGGCGTCAACCCCCAGAACGACGGCAAGGTGATCCGCCTGGTGTTCCCGCCCCTCAACGAAGAGCGCCGCAGAGACCTTTCCAAGGAGGTCTCCAAGCTGGGCGAGGAGGCTAAAGTGGCCATCCGTTCCATTCGCCGGGACGCCATTGAAAAGCTGAAGGAAATGAAGAAGTCCGGGGATATCACTGAGGATGACCTGAAGCAGGCCGAGAAAAAGACCCAGGATTTGACCGACAAGTATGTGAAGAACGTGGACGAGTGCGCCCAGCGCAAAGAAAAGGAGATCATGGCCATCTGAGCCTGAAAGGGGGAAGAGGCCTTGGCCTTTCAATCGAAAGAGGATGGGGAGCGGGCGGCTTTGCGGCTGCCCGTTCACATCGGCATCATCATGGACGGCAACGGCAGATGGGCTAAAAGACGCTTTCTGCCCCGCTCCGCCGGCCATCGGGCAGGTGCGTCCAATTTTCGCACCATCACCCGCTATTGTTCACAAATCGGCATTAAGTATCTGACCGTGTACGCCTTCTCCACCGAGAACTGGAACCGCCCTGCCGACGAGGTGGGGGCTTTGCTGCGCCTGTTCAAAGAGTATCTGGAAGAGGCCCTGCGGGACTTTATGGATGAAAACATCCGGGTGCGCTTTATTGGGGATGTCTCCGCCTTTCCAGAGGAGCTGCGACAGCTCATCCACGAGGTGGAAGAGGCTTCCTCTGTAAAGACCGGTATGGTGCTGAACCTGGCCATGAACTACGGAGGCCGGGCGGAGATCACCCGGGCGGCCCGGACCTTTGCCCAGGAGGTGGCCGCGGGAAGGCGGCGCCCGGAGGACTTGACCGAAGAGGGGTTCGCCCAGTATCTCTACACCGGCGGCCAGCCCGACCCGGACCTGATCATCCGCCCCAGCGGGGAAGAGCGTCAGTCTAATTTCCTGCTGTGGCAGGGGGCTTATGCGGAGTTTGTCTACTTCGACATCCTCTGGCCGGACTTTAAAACCAGCGACCTGGACGAGGCCATTCGGATCTATTCCACCCGCCAGCGCCGCTTTGGGGGCGTGTAACTCCCCCCTACAGCCTAGCAGAATTTTTTCAAGAAATGATCTGCCATAGGCTTTTTTTGGGAATGAATTGGGAATTTTATTTTCAGAGAAGAAAAACCTGTAAAGGGATGTTGCTATGAAACAGCGGATCGTATCCGGGGCCTGCCTGGTGCTTTTTGTGGCGGCCATTGTGGTGTTCAACCACTCTTTTCCTCTGGCGCTGAACATTGTTGTGGCCCTGGTCTCCGCCGCGGGCGTGTTTGAGCTGGTGAAGGCCATGGACCTCACCCGGAAGTGGTTTCTCTGCGGCCCGGCGCTGCTGGCCGCCGCTGTGATCCCCTTCTGCAATGAGGATGCGGAATTTTTGGCCTACTGCCTGTTCACGCTGCTGGTGTTTTCCGCCATGATTGTCTATCACAAAGAAACCACCTTTAAAGAGGTTGGGGTGCTTTACAGCATGGTGGTGCTGATCCCCAGCGCCCTGCAGTGCTTGGTTTCCCTGCGGGACCTGAGCCCAGACCACGGCATGTTCTATGTGCTCATTGCGGTGCTCGCCGCCTGGGTGGCGGATGCCGGCGCCTATTTCGCGGGCACGCTCTTTGGCAAGCACAAGCTCTGCCCAGAGATCAGCCCCAAAAAGACCGTGGAGGGGGCCATTGGCGGCGTGGTGGTGAACGTGGCCGTCATGCTGCTGTGCGGCCTGCTCTTTTCCGAGTTCTATTATCAGGGAACAGCCCATGCGGACTATGGGGTGCTGTTTTTGATCGGCCTGTTCGGGGCGGTGCTGTCCATCCTGGGGGACCTGAGCTTTTCCATCATCAAGCGCAGCTGCCACATCAAGGATTTTGGCCAGGTCATCCCCGGCCACGGCGGCATTTTGGACCGCTTTGACAGTGTGATCTTTACCGCGCCGTTTGTGTACCTTTTGGTGGGATTTCTCCCCCTGGCAGGCGCATAAGCATAAGAGGGGGCGCACTATGAAAAAATTATCGCTGCTGGGTTCTACTGGCTCTATCGGCACCCAGGCCCTTCAAGTGGTGCAAAACCTGCGGGAGCAGGGAGAGAAATGGGAGGTTGCAGCCCTGGCCGCCCGCTCCAGCGTCAATCGGCTGGAGGAGCAGGCCCGCAAGTTCCATCCAGAAGTGGTGGCCGTCTTCGACGAGGGGGCGGCCCTTTCCCTGCGGCAGAGCCTGCGGGATACGGACATCCAGGTGCTCTCCGGCATGGAGGGCCTGTGTGAAGCTGCCGCCTGGCCGGGAGCGGACCTCACCCTGAACGCGGTGGTGGGCATGGTGGGCCTGCAGCCCACCCTTGCGGCCCTGCAGACGGGGAAGGCCCTGGCCCTGGCCAACAAAGAGACCCTGGTGGCGGGTGGCGCCATCGTTATGGAGGCTGCCCGGAAGAGGAACCTGCCCATCCTCCCGGTGGACAGCGAGCACTCCGCCATTTTCCAGTGCTTGCAAGGCTGCCCGGAGCGGGGCGCCCTGAAGAAACTGGTGCTCACCGCCTCGGGTGGGCCCTTCTTCGGCAGGAGCCGCCAGGAGCTTGCGGGGGTCACCCGGGAGCAGGCCCTGCGCCACCCCAATTGGGACATGGGGGCCAAAATCACCATCGACTCCGCCACCATGATGAATAAGGGCTTAGAGGTTATGGAGGCGTCCTGGCTTTTTGATCTGCCGGAGCACCGCATCGAGGTGGTGGTCCACCGGGAGAGCGTCATCCACTCCATGGTGGAGTATCAGGACAACGCGGTGGTGGCCCAGCTGGGGGTGCCGGACATGGCGGTGCCCATCCAATACGCCCTCACCTATCCCCGGCGGATGCCTTCCCCCGCGGGAGAGCTGGACCTGTGCGCCCTGGGAAAACTCACCTTTTATCCGCCGGATCGGGAAGCGTTCCCCTGCCTGGAGCTCTGCCGGGAGGCTTTGCGCCGGAGCGGTCTGGTGCCTGCTGCGGCCAACGGTGCCAACGAGCAGGCTGTGGCCCTATTTTTAGAGGGGAAGATTGGCTTTTTGGATATCCCCCGGCTGGTGGAGGCCGCCATGGACCGTCAGGATCCCGGCGTGGTCACCTTGGAAGCGGTTCTGGAAGCGGATCGAGAGGCGCGGGCTTTTGTGGCAGGTGCGGCACACTGATTTAAAGGAGATGGTTCTTTGCAGATTCTGACGGCGGCTTTGCTGATTCTCATTGGCGTTTTGCTTTTTGGCTTTATCATTTTCTTTCACGAGCTGGGGCATTTCCTGCTGGCCAAGGCCTCGGGTATCCGGGTGAATGAATTCGCCCTGGGCATGGGGCCCAAGCTGTGGGGGTTCCAGCGGGGAGAGACGCAGTATTCTCTGCGCCTGCTGCCCATTGGCGGCTACTGTGCCATGGAAGGGGAGGACGAGGAGAGTCAGGATGTCCGCGCTTTTGGCAACAAGCCCGTGTGGAAACGCTTTTTAGTGGTCGCTGCCGGATCTGTCTTTAACATTGTTCTGGGCTTTTTCCTGATGATGATTGTTTTGGGCCAGCAAGAGGTGTTTGTCACCACCCAGATCTCTCAGTTCACTGAGGGCTCGGCCCTCCAGGCCGCTGGTGCCCAGGTGGGGGATGCCATTGTGGAGGTGGACGGCTACGCTATCTACACCGACCGGGATTTGTCCTTTGCCCTGGCCCTGGCGGACCCGGACGCCGTCTCCATGGTGGTAAAGCGGGAGGGCCAGCGGGTAGACCTAGGCACCTTTGCCATGCAGTCCCAGGTTTTGGAGGACGGCACCAAAATGGTTTCCCTGGATTTCTATGTGGAGCCGGAGGCCGTCACCTTTCTGGGCCTGGTGCGCCGTTCCGCCACAGATACCTTCTCCATGGCCCGCATGGTGGTGGAGACCCTAAAGGGGCTGTTCACCGGGCGCTTTGGCCTCAACGATGTGGCGGGGCCCATCGGCACGGCTCAGGCCATTGGGCAGGCAGCCAGCGCGGGGCTTGCCCAGGGCTTTGGCCAGGCGGTGCTGAACATTCTGCTGATGATTGTGATGATTACCGTGAACTTGGGCATTGTGAACCTGCTGCCCCTGCCCGCTCTGGACGGAGGACGGCTGCTGTTCCTCGTTTGGGAGGGCGTCACCCGCCATCCAGTTCCCGCTAAGTACGAGGGTTATGTCCATGCGGCTGGCTTCATCCTGCTCATTGGGTTGATGGTGGTCATCGCCTTTCACGATATTTTCCGCATTGTCCAAGGATAGCAAACAAACCAGGGGGCCCGGCAGCCGGGCCTCCCTTTTTGAAAGACTGGGAAAGGGGAACCATATGCAACGGAGAAATTCAAAGCAAGTGATGGCCGGGGGCGTGGCCATTGGAGGCGGCGCGCCCATTACAGTGCAGTCCATGTTAAACGTCCCCTCCACGGATATCCCGGGCAGCGTGGAGCAGGCCCTGCGCTTGGAGCAGGCGGGCTGCCAGATCCTCCGGGCTGCCATCCCCAACAAGGAGGCTGTGGCCCTGATCCCCGCCATCAAAGAGCGGGTTTCCATCCCCCTGGTGGCGGACATCCACTTTGACTACAAGCTGGCCCTGGAGTCCGTGGCCGCTGGCATCGACAAAATCCGTATCAACCCCGGCAACATCGGGGACGACAGCCGGGTGAAGGCCGTAGCCGATGCCTGCCGCCAGAAGAACATCCCCATCCGCATTGGGGTCAATTCCGGCTCCTTGGAAAAGCACATCCTGGCAAAATACGGCGCCCCCACCCCGGAGGCCCTGGTGGAAAGCGCCCTGTACCACGTCTCCCTGCTGGAGAAGTTCGACTTTACGGACATCGTCATCTCCCTGAAGGCCTCCTCGGTGGATTTGACCGTCCGCGCCTACGAGCTGATGGCCCAGCAGTGCCCGTACCCCCTGCACCTGGGGGTGACAGAGGCGGGCACCGCCCGGATGGGCCTGGTGAAATCCGCCATCGGCATTGGCAGCTTGCTCCAGCGGGGCATTGGGGACACCATCCGGGTGTCCCTCACCGCCGACCCCGTGGAGGAAGTGAAGGCTGGGGAGGACATCCTGCGGGCCCTGGATCTAAAGCAAGGGGTGCGGCTGGTTTCTTGCCCCACCTGCGGCCGCACCCGCATCGACCTGATCGGCCTGGCCCATCAGGTGGAAGAGGCCCTGAAAGCATGCCAAAAGCCCATCACCGTGGCGGTGATGGGCTGCGCGGTCAACGGCCCGGGGGAGGCCCGGGAAGCGGATGTGGGCATTGCCGGCGGCGAGGGGGAAGGGCTCCTGTTTAAGAAAGGGAAGATCGTGAAAAAGGTTCCGGAGGACCAGCTGCTGGCTGCCCTTCTGGAGGAAGTGGACAAGCTGTGAGCGAAAGCGAAAGGGTAGGCGCGTTTTGAGCATTCTAGGTGATTTTTTCAAAAACGAGATGAACGGGGAGAGCTTCTCCCAGGCGCTGCAAGCTGGGGAACTGCGCCAGGTCACAGTGAACCGCAAGGAGCGTTCCGCTGTGCTGGTGGTGGATTTCCCCCGTTTTGTGGAGTATGGAGAGCTGAAAAAGTTAGAGGCCCTGCTAGAAGGCCCAGCGTTTGGCCTGCCCTCTGTGCGTCTCCATCCCCACTTCCCGGCGGAGGCTTTTTCCGTGGACTGCATGCCCTCTCTGGTGGCGGCGCTAAAGGAGCGGGACGCCACCCTCAATGGCACTTTCAACCAGGCAGAGGCCTCCTATCAGGAGGGGAGGCTCACCATCCGGCTGGCCCATGGCGGCTATGAGCTGCTCTCCATCCGTCATACGGATGAGAAGCTGCAGGGCCTGATCCAGAGCTGGTTTGGCCGTTCCTGCCAGGTGGAGTTCACAGGCCGGCTTACAGTGAAGGCAGGGGAAGGGGTTCTGGTGGAAAAGGCCAAGGATGAGCAGATCCGGCGCCAGCGGGAGGCCGTCCTTCAGGAGATGGAGGAGTACGAGGAGGCCATGAAGGAGCAGGCCAGCCGCCGGAAGGTCAGTGCCCGGGATGAGGAGCACCTGCTGCCCTCCATCATTCCAGAGACCGCCAAGCCGGTGCTGGGCTCCGTGCCCCGGGGAAAGCCAGTCCCCCTGCGGGAGGCCACTCTGGACATGGGCAACATCGTGGTGTGGGGAGAGATCTTCGCCATCGAGAGCAAAGAGACCCGGGACAAGTCCCGGAAGATCTACTCCATCGACATCACGGATTACACCGGCTCCACCACCTTGAAGGTCATCCAGGACGCCCACGATTGCCAGGCTCTGGATAAGCTGAAGGCCGGCGCCACCCTGCTGGTGCGGGGGGCCCTGGAGTACGACAAATATGACCGGGAAAATGTCATGCGCCCCCGGTCCATTGCCACGGTGGATCAGGTGCAGGTGGTGGATGACGCCCTGGAGAAACGGGTGGAGCTCCACCTGCACACCACCATGTCCGACATGGACGGCATGAGCTCCGCCGCCTCCCTCATCAAGCAGGCCCACAAGTGGGGGCAGAAAGCCGTGGCTATCACAGATCACGGCGTGGCCCAGGCCTTCCCCGAGGCCATGAACACCGCCTTGGATATCCAGAAGGAGGACCCGGACTTCAAGATACTCTACGGCACGGAGGCCTACTTCGTCAACGACCTGGTGCCCGCCGTCACAGGGGAGAGCCAGCACCCCTTGACAGGGGACTTTATCTGCTTCGACCTGGAGACCACCGGCCTGAGCCCCCAGAACGACCGCATCACGGAAATCGGCGCGGTGCGCATCCACAACGGGGAGATCACCGACCGGTTCGACACCTTTGTGGACCCGGAGCGCCCCATCCCGGAGAAGATCACCCAGCTGACCTCCATCACCGACGAGATGGTGAAGGGCGCCCCCAAGGAGGCCCAGGCCCTGGAGCAGTTCTTCCAGTTCTGCGGGGAGGACGCGGTGCTGGTGGCCCACAACGCCTCCTTTGACGCCAGCTTCGTCCGGGCCGCCCTGAAGCGCCAGGGAAAGCCCTTTGCGAACACCTACATCGACACGGTGACCATGGCCCGGTCCCTGCTGGCAGACCTGAAGAAGGCCACCTTGGATTCCGTGGCCAACTACTTAAAGCTCAAGCCTTTCCACCATCACCGGGCCGAGGATGACGCCGCGGTGCTGGGGGAGATCTTCCTCAACTTCCTGGAGCGGCTGAAAAACAGCCACGGCATCCAGCGGGTGGACGAGATCAACGGGGCCCTGGCCGGCGGCGACCCCAAAAAGCTGCGGCCTTACCACATGATCCTGCTGGTGAAGAACCACACGGGCCTGAAGAACCTGTACCGGCTCATCTCCGCCGGGCACCTGGAGTACTTCTACCGCACGCCCCGCACCCCCAAGAGTCTGCTGAACAAGTACCGGGAGGGCCTGCTGGTGGGCAGCGCCTGCGAGGCCGGCGAGCTGTTCCGGGCCGTGGTGAAGGGCGAGTCCTTTGAGACCCTGTGCAAGATCGCCTCTTACTACGATTATCTGGAGATCCAGCCCATTGGCAACAACATGTTCATGGTCCGCAATGGGGAGACCGACGTGGAGGGCCTGCGGGAATATAACCGCACTATCGTCAAGATTGGCGAGAAGCTGAACAAGCCGGTGGTGGCCACCTGTGACGTCCACTTCAAAGACCCCAAGGACGCGGATTACCGGCGGGTCATTATGGGCAGCCGGGGCTTCGACGACGCGGACCAGCAGGCGCCCCTGTACATGCGCACTACTCCGGAAATGCTCAAGGAGTTTGCTTACCTGGGAGAGGAGAAAGCCTATGAGGTGGTGGTGAAGAACCCCAACAAGATCGCCGATATGATCGACTCCATCCGCCCGGTGCCTATGGGCAACTTCCCACCTTTCATCGAGGGGGCCGAGGAGCAGCTAGTGTCCATCACCTGGGAGCGAGCCAAGAAAAAGTACGGCGACCCCCTGCCCCAGATCGTCCAGCAGCGGCTGGAGAAGGAGCTGAATTCCATTGTGAAGCACGGCTTCTCCGTGCTGTACATGACCGCCCAGAAGCTGGTGGCCGACAGCGAGGCCCACGGCTATCTGGTGGGCTCCCGAGGGTCCGTGGGTTCCTCCCTGGTGGCCAGCATGTCCGGCATCTCCGAGGTGAACCCCTTGGCGCCCCATTATGTGTGCCCCAAGTGCTGTCACAGCGAGTTTTTCACCGATGGCACCATCGACTCCGGCTTTGACCTGCCCCCCAAGGACTGCCCGGACTGCGGCACTCCCATGGACCGGGACGGCCACACCATCCCCTTCGAGACCTTCCTGGGCTTCGACGGCGACAAGGTGCCCGATATCGACCTGAACTTCTCCGGCGAGTACCAGTCCGGCGCCCACCGGTACACCGAGGTGCTCTTCGGCCGGGACAACGTGTTCAAGGCGGGCACCATCGGCACCGTGGCGGATAAGACGGCTATTGGCTATGTGCGCAAGTACGCGGAGCAGAAGGGCATCACCCTGCACAAGGCAGAGGAAAAGCGGCTGGCTCTGGGATGCACGGGCATCAAGCGCACCACTGGCCAGCACCCCGGCGGCATGATCGTCATTCCCCGGGGCATGGAGGTCTACGATTTCTGCCCCGTGCAGCACCCTGCCAACGACCAGAAAAACAGCAACATCACCACCCACTTTGACTTCCACTCCATCCACGATAACGTGTGTAAGCTGGACGAGCTGGGACACGATGTGCCCACCATCTACCGCTATCTGGAGGACTATACCGGTATCCCGGTGATGGATGTCTCCATGAGCGACCCGGATGTGATGAGCCTGTTCAACTCTCCGGCCGCTTTGGGGGTTACCGAGGAGGACCTGGGCGGCATCCGCACAGGCACCTTGTCCCTGCCAGAGCTGGGCACCAACTTTGTCCGTGGCATGCTGGAGGAGTCCCACCCCACCAAGTTTTCCGACCTGCTGCAGATTTCCGGCCTGTCCCACGGCACAGACGTGTGGCTGGGCAACGCCCAGGAGCTGATCCAGGCGGGCACCTGCACCATTTCCGAAGTGATTGGTACCCGGGACAGTATTATGACCTACCTGATGAACAAGGGCCTGCAGCCTAAAATGGCCTTTAAGATCATGGAGATTGTCCGAAAGGGCAAGGCCACCAAACTGCTGACCCAGGAACATATCCAGGCCATGAAGGAGCACGACGTGCCCCAGTGGTACATTGATTCCTGCTTTAAAATCAAGTACATGTTCCCCAAGGCCCATGCGGCTGCCTACATGATTTCCGCCCTGCGGCTGGGCTGGTACAAAGTGCACCGGCCCCTAGAGTACTACGCCGCTTACTTCACTGTGCGCAGCGATGACTTCGACGGCGCCACCGCCATCAAAGGCAAAGAAGCCGTTTTTCGCAAAATGAAAGATCTGGATGTGAAGATTAAGAACCGGGAGGCCTCTCCCAAAGAGGAGGGCGAGTTCGGCACCCTGCAGATCATCAACGAGATGTTGGCCCGGGGCATCGCCCTGCGCCCTGTGGACCTGTATAAGTCCGAGGCCAAAAGGTTTGTGGTGGAGGACGGCCAGATCCGCCTGCCCTTCTCCTCTTTGGCGGGCGTGGGAGAATCCGCCGCCCTCAGCCTGCGAGAGGCCCGGGACGAGGGGGGAGAGTACATCTCCATCGACGATGTGCAGGCCCGGGCCAAGGTTTCCAGCGCCGTCATCGACACCCTGCGGGAGGCGGGCTCGCTTTCTGCCCTGCCGGAGAGCAGCCAGACCACCTTGTTTTAAGGCTTGACAAAAGCTTATTTATACATTATCATAGTAGCACGCTAAAGTGAAGAAAGGGGGAGGCCCGCTCTTCCCGTCCAGGGGAGGAGCGGGCCGTCTGCTTGGATGAAGACATACAGCAAAATCACACCGGAGGGCGCCCGGGACCTGCTTTTTGAGGAGTGCCGCGCCCGCCGGGAGGTGCAAGAAAAGCTCTCCCGGGTGTTCGGCCTGCGGGGCTACCGGGAGGTCATCACCCCCGGGCTGGAGTATTTCGACGTGTTTAACCTGCCGGGCACGGCCATCCCCCAGCAGGAGATGTACAAGTGCACGGACAACCACGGCCGGCTCATTGTGTTCCGTCCGGACAGCACCCTGCCCATTGCCCGCATGGCGGCCTCCCGCCTGCAGGGCCACCGGAAGCCCCTGCGGTTCTTTTACAGCCAGACCATCTACCGAAACCGGCCCGATTTGTCCGGCCGCAGCGATGAATCCGCGCAGATGGGCATTGAACTCATGGGGGCAGGAGGGCTGCGGGCGGACCTGGAGGTCATTGCCCTTGCGGTAGAGGCCCTCTCTGCCTGTGCGCCGGACTTCCGCATGGAGATCGGCCACGCCCGGTTCTTCCAGGTGCTGGCGGACCAGCTGCCTCTGTCCGCCGCCGCCCAAGAGGAGCTGCGGGCCACCATCGAGTCCAAAAACTATGCCGCCCTTTCTGAGCTGCTGGACCCCCTGGGGGACCTGCCCGCCGCCAAGGCCATGGCCCAGCTGCCCCGGCTGTTCGGCGGGGAGGAGGCCCTTTCCCAGGCGGAGGAGTGGTTCCAGGATGGGGAGGCCCGGGAAACTTTGGAATACCTGAAAGGGCTGTACCAGGCCTTGGGCCAGCTGGGGCTGGGGGACCGGCTCATGGTGGACTTGGGCCTGGTGCAGCGCAACGACTATTACACCGGCGTGGTGTTCTCTGCCTACGTCCACCAGCACGGGGACGCGGTGCTCATGGGCGGCCGGTACGACAGCCTGTGCCAGAACTTTGGGGACCCCATGCCCGCCGTGGGCTTCTCCCTGGATTTGGACGCTGTGGCGGATCTAAACGCCGCAGCCCTGGAGGGGGAGGCCCCCGCCCAGGCGCTGGTCTACGGGGAGCCAGGCTGCGAGATGCAGGCCCAAAAGCTGGCAGGCTCCCTGGCGAACCAGGGGGTCTTGTGCGAGGCCTCCGTTTTTGAAAGCCTGGAGGAGACCCTCCGTTACGCTCAGGCCGCGGGCATCCCCAAGGTGCTGCGGGTGGGTGCAGAGACAGAGGAAATCTTACTTTCAGAAGGGGGGAAGGCCTGATGCAGCCGCTTCGCATCGCGTTGACCAAGGGCCGGCTGGAGAAGTCCACCGTGGCCCTGCTGGAGCAGACCGGCATGGATTGCTCCCAGCTGCGGGATAAGGGCCGTCGGCTCATCCTGCCGGTGGGGGACGGCTCCCTCCAGGCTGTGCTGGCCAAGGCCGCCGACGTCATCACCTATGTGGAGCACGGCGTGTGCGACATGGGGGTGGTGGGCAAGGACACCATCATGGAGAACGGCAGCCGCTTTTTTGAAATTTTAGATTTGGGCTTTGGCCGGTGCGGCTTTGCCCTGGCCGCCCCCAAGGGCTCGGATTTTTACGGCGGCTACCGGGTAAAGACCGTGGCCACCAAGTATCCCAACGTGGCCCGCCGCTTTTTCGAGGGCAAGCAGATGGATGTGCGCATCATCAAGATCGAGGGCTCGGTGGAGCTGGCGCCCCTGCTGGGCCTTTCCGACGGCATTGTGGACATAGTGGAGACCGGGGCCACCCTACGGGAAAACGGCCTGGAGGTCATCGAGCGGGTGGCGGATGTGTCTGCCCGGCTCATCGTCAACGCCGCCAGCCTGAAGCTGCGCAAACGGGAGATTGAGGCCCTGGCCGCCCGGCTGGAGCGAGAGATAAAGAAGGGGGAGCAGTGACATGATCAAAGTGGTACAGGGGGACCGGCAGACCTGCCAGTCCTTTGTGGAGGATCTGAAGAGCCGGGTGGGGCAGACCTCCCCGGAGATCGAGCAGTCCGTGCGGGAGATTATCGAAGCCGTCCGCACCGGTGGGGACCGGGCAGTGAAGGAGTTCTCCAAAAAATTTGACGGCTGGACCCCCGAGAGCCTGGAGCTCTCCCGCGGGGAATTGGAGGCGGCTGTGGAGGAGTGCGACCCTCAGTTCATCGCCTCCCTGAGGAAAGCGGCGGAGAACATCCGGGCCTTTCACCAGCGGCAGAAGCAGCAGAGCCGCATTGACCCCCTGCCAAACGGGGTTATCACCGGGCAGCGGGTGCGGGGCCTGCACCGGGTGGGGGTCTACGTCCCCGGCGGCACGGCGGGCTACCCCTCCTCAGTGCTGATGAACGTCATCCCCGCCCAGGTGGCCCAGGTGGGGGAGATTGTCATGGCCACCCCGCCGGGCCGCACCGGCAGGCCGGACCCCAATATCCTGGCCGCCGCCTATGTGGCCGGGGTGGACCGGGTGTTCCTCATGGGCGGGGCCCAGGCAGTGGCCGCCCTGGCCCTGGGCACGGAGAGCGTGCCCCAGGTGGACAAGATTGTGGGGCCGGGGAACATCTTTGTAGCCACGGCCAAAAAGCAGCTGTACGGCGTGGTGGATATCGACATGATCGCCGGTCCCAGCGAGATCCTCATTGTGGCGGATGAAAGCGCCAGCCCCAAGTTTTTGGCCGCGGACCTGATGAGCCAGGCCGAGCACGACCGCATGGCCTCGGCCATCCTCATCACCCCCAGCCGGGAGCTTGCCGGACAGACGGTGGAGGAGCTGTACCGGCAGATGGAGTACCTCTCCCGCAAGGACATCATCCAGGAGTCGTTGGACCGGTTTGGCGGGGTCATTGTCTGCGAGAGCATGGAGGAGGCCGTGGACTTCGCCAACGAGCTGGCCCCCGAGCACCTGGAAATCTGCGTGGACAACCCCTTCTCCTACATCGGCCGGCTGGATAACGCCGGTTCGGTATTCCTGGGGCACTATTCTCCCGAGCCCCTGGGGGACTATTTTGCCGGGCCCAACCATGTGCTGCCCACCGGAGGCACCGCCCGGTTCTTCTCTCCCCTTTCCGTGGATGACTTTATCAAGAAGTCCAGCTTCATCTACTACCCCAAGGAGGAGCTGCAGAAGGCCGCCCCAGACATCATCCGCCTGGCCCAGACCGAGGAGCTGACCGCCCACGCCAATTCCATCCAAGTGCGGGTGGAGAACTGAGGAGGCGCCCATGTTTCTGCTAAATGATAAAAGTACGGACTTAAAGCCCTATGACCCGGAAATGGGGGACACCCCTGTCCACCTGGACGCCAACGAGTCCTTCCTGCCCCTGCCCGCCTCCCTTTTGGCGGAGCTGGCGGCTGCTCTGCCCCAGGTGGCCTTCAACCGCTACCCGGACCCCGCCGCCCGGAAGCTGTGCCAGGCCTTTGCCGCCTATTACGGCGTCCCGGCGGAGAACGTGGCCGCGGGTAACGGCTCCGACGAGCTGATTACCGTGCTGTTCACCGGGTTTCTTCAACGGGGGGAGGCTTTCGCCACCCTGGAGCCGGACTTTTCCATGTACGCCTTCAACGGCTATCTTCAGGAGGCCCGCCACGTCCCCATCCCCAAGGGGGAGGACTACGCCATCGACGTGGATTCCACCGTGGAAACCTGCCAGCGGGAGGGGGTAAAGCTGCTCATTTTCAGCAACCCGGGCAACCCCACCTCCATCGTCTGTCCCCGGGAGGAGGTGCGCCGTCTCATCCGGGGCCTGCCAGATACCCTGGTGGTGCTGGATGAGGCCTACATGGATTTCTCCGATCAAAGCCTGCTGCCGGAGTTCCAAGAGTACGGCAACCTGCTTATCCTGCGCACCTGCTCCAAGGCCTTTGGCATGGCGGGGCTGCGGCTGGGATTTGCCGTGGGCCGGAAAGAGCTGGTGGACGCGGTAAAGGCCGTCAAGTCCCCTTACAATGTAAACCGCCTGTCCCAGGCCCTGGGAACTCTGGTGCTGGAGCATCCTCCTCTGCTGGGGGAGGCCCTGGAGACCATTCTGGCCTCTAAGAAGCAGCTGGTAGAGGGGCTGGAGGCCCTGTTAAAGGAGTTTCCCAGCCGGTTCACCCTGCTGCCCAGCGCCACGAACTTTGCCAGCCTGCGCCTGCCCGACGGGGAGGCCCTTCGCCGCTTTTTGGAGGAGCAGGGCATCTCGGTGCGGTATACCGCCGGGCTGGTGCGCATCACTTGTGGGACGCCGGAGGAAAACCGGGCTGTCTTGGGGGAGATGGCCAGCTATTTCGCCGCCGCCCCGGCGGCTGAGGAGGGAAGATGATGGAACGCTACGCTTCCATGCACCGAAAGACCAACGAGACCGAAGTCACCCTAGAGCTCTGCCTGGATGGAGGGGAGCGCAGCGTCTCCACCGGTGTGGGCTTTTTTGACCACATGCTCACCGCCTTCGCTGTCCACGGGGGCTTTGGCCTGAAGGTGAAGACCGTGGGCGACTGGGAGGTGGACTGCCACCACACCGTGGAGGACACGGGCATTGTGCTGGGCAAGGCCTTTGCCGACGCCCTGCCCACCAAGCGGGGCATCAAACGGTTCGGGCACTCCTTTATCCCCATGGATGAGGCCCTGGCCTTTGCTGCGGTGGACATCAGCGGCCGGCCCTTCCTGGTGTTTTCTGGGGAGTTCCCCCAGGAGCGGGTGGGGGACTTTGACACCTGCATGACCGAGGAGTTCTTTCGGGCTTTCGCCACAAACGCCGGGATCACCCTGCACTTGAAGTGCGAATACGGGAAGAATTCCCACCACATGATCGAGGCCCTGTTCAAGGCGGCGGCTCACGCCCTGCGGGATGCCGCGGCCCAGGAGGAGGGGGATGTGCTGCTCTCCTCCAAGGGAGTGCTGTAAAGCCCTGGACGGCCCCGCTGGGGTGTGCTATAATAAAAGAAGTTCGAGCCTGCAAGCTCCCGGACCGGGGGCTTGTTTGCGGTTTACGCCAAGCGAGAGGGGAGAAAATGTATGATCTTACTGCCAGCCATCGACCTGCATGAGGGAAAATGTGTCCGCCTGTTCCGGGGAGATTATGGCACCGCCGAGGTGGTGGCGCCCGATCCGCTGACCACGGCCCTGCACTTTCAGGAGCAGGGGGCCCGCTGGCTTCACATGGTAGACCTGGACGGCGCCAAGGATGGCAAGCCCCAGAACCAGCAGCTGATTTTCGATGTGGTGGAGAACACGGACCTCCTGGTGGAAGTGGGCGGGGGAATCCGTGACATGGGCACCGTGGAATATTATCTGGAGCGGGGCGTCAGCCGGGTGATCCTGGGCTCTGCCGCACTGCGGGACCCCGAGTTCGTCCGGGAGGCGGTGAAGCGCCACGGCAAACACATCGCCGTAGGGATCGACGCCCTAGACGGCAAGGTGGCCGCCGAGGGCTGGCTGGAGCAGAGCCAGGTGGACTATGTGGATTTTGCCAGGGAGATGGAATCTCTGGGGGTGCAGTACCTGATCTGCACGGATATCCACCAGGATGGCACCATGAATGGCCCCAACCTGGTGATGCTGGACAGATTGAACCGGGCGGTGCACTGCCACATCATTGCCAGCGGCGGGGTCTCCAGCCTGCTGGATATTGTCAGCCTCTATGACCTGGGGCTGTATGGCGCCATTGCCGGAAAGTCCCTGTACACCGGCGCTCTGGATCTGCGCACCGCCATCATCGCCTGCCACAAGATTTCCGGGAAATGGGCGGCGGGGGATATGCCCGATGATGAGCTGGACCTGTACTTTACCAAGTCGGACTTGATCCCCGCCATCATCCAGGATGATGAGACCAATGAGGTGCTGATGCTGGCCTACATGAACCGGGAGTCTTTCCGCAAGTCCCTAGAGACGGGCTATACCTGGTTTTACAGCCGCAGCCGCAAGACCCTGTGGAATAAAGGGGAGACCTCGGGCCACACCCAGAAAATCGTCAGCGTCTTTTCCGACTGCGACGATGACACCCTGCTCATCCGGGTAAAGCAGAAGGGCCCCGCCTGCCACACCGGCAGCCACAGCTGTTTCTTCAAGCGCCTGCGGGGCGAGGACACACCGAAAGGGGAGTAAACCATGGATATTTTGCACGAGCTGTACCAGACGGTGGAAGGCCGCCGCCAGGAGAAGCAGGAGGGGTCTTACACCTGCTACCTCTTTGAGAAGGGCCTGGACAAAATTTTGAAAAAGTGCGGCGAGGAGTGCAGCGAGGTCATCATCGCAGCCAAAAACGGCAAGCAGGAGGACACCGTAGGCGAGCTTGCCGACCTGCTGTACCACCTGACGGTGCTCATGGTCAACGAGGGCATCCCCTTTGAGGCCGTGGAACAGGAACTGGCCCGCCGCCACCAGAAGCAGGGCAATTTAAAGCAGTTCCACCAGGTGGACAAGAACACCTGAGGGGGCGCTTATGGACCGCGAGCAGCTTTTGGCCCAGTGGAAAGAAGAGGAAGGCCGAGGCATGACTGGCTGGGATTTCTCCCACATGGTCGGCCGGTACACCGTGGAACCCCTGCCTTGGGACTACTCCCAAGTGGTGAAGGAGTTCCTGCGGCCTGGGGTGCGCCTGCTGGATATGGGCACCGGGGGCGGGGAATTTCTCCTCACCCTGGGCCACCCTTACGCCCTCACCAGCGTCACAGAGGGCTGGGCCCCCAACCTGGCCCTGTGCAAAAAGCGCCTGGAGCCCCTGGGCGTCACTGTCCGGGAGTACGACAGCGAGAAGGGCCAGCCCATGCCCTTTGCGGACGACAGCTTCGACCTGGTCATCAACCGCCACGAGAGCTACGACCTTTCAGAGGTCCGCCGGGTGCTGAAGAAAAACGGCTTTTTCGTCACCCAGCAGGTGGGGGGCGAAAACGACCTGCCCCTGGTGCGCCGGCTGTGCCCCGGCTTCCCTGGGGGATTTGTGGGCTTCAACCTGGAAAACGAGCTGCCCCGGTTCCGCCAGGCGGGTTTCCGGGTGATGCAGAGCCGCCAGGCCTATGGGGAAGGCCGTTTTCTAGATGTGGGGGCCGTGGTGTTCCAGGCCAGCGTATGCCCTTGGGAGTTCCCCGGGTTCTCCGTGGAGGTCTGTAAAGGCATCCTGTTCCAGATGCAGGAGCAGGTGGAGCGCCTGGGCTTTGTGCCCAATTTAGAGCACCGCTTCCTCATCGTAGCCAAAAACAGAAAGTGAGGGACTGCCGTGGAGATCCGTGAGATCCAAAGGGACGAGCTGCCCCAGCTGCTGGCTCTGTACCGCCACCTTCACCCGGAGGGCTGGCTGGAGGAGGGCCCCGACGCCCAGAAGATTTGGCAGGCCATCCAGGCCGCCCCGGGCTATCACATCGTGGTGGCCGAAGAGGGGGAAGAGCTGGTTTCCACCTGTACCCTGCTCATCGTCCCCAACTTGACCCACCTGGGCCGGCCCTACGGTCTGATTGAGAACGTGGTGACTCACCCGGCTCACCGGGGCAAGGGCCTGGCCACCGGCTGCCTGAATTTTGCCCGGCAGCTGGCCCAGGAGCAGGGCTGCTACAAGCTGATGCTGATGACTGGCAGCAAGCGGCAGTCCACCCTGCATTTCTACGAAAGGGCGGGCTACCGCTCAGACGTAAAGACGGCCTTCCTTCAGTGGCTGTAACAAAACAAGCGTCCCTTCTGGGACGCTTGGACTCATACCCTCTAGAACGGGAAACGGCATGGCGGACGCTGTGCCGTTTTTTGCTGCCTCATCCCACCTGCAGGCCCTTCTCCTCTGTCAGGCGGCGTCCCCGCTCCGCCGCTTGGGTGCTCTCCAGCCGCTGGATCGTCTGAAGCACATCTTCCGGAGTGGTGCGGGGATTGATGGCGCATAGCCGCAGCACGGTGCGGCCCCGCAGCTGGGTGGTGTACACCTGGGCAAAGCCGGTGGCCGTTACTTCTCTGGCCATCTCCTGGTTTATCTGGTCCCAGGTGGCGTCCGGCGCCTCCTTGCTGGGGGCGAACCGGAAGTTGACAATGCCAAAGTGGGCAGGAGAGACCACCTGCCACTCTGGGTTGCCCTCCAGCCGTTCCTGGGCCGCCAGGGCCAGTAAGAGCCGTCAGGTTGGCAATGGAGCCTCCTGAGACAAACAGCCCCCCGCTGCCCTGGGGATACCCCGCCAGGCCGCACATCCAGTCAATCAGCTTCTTCTCAATCAGGTTCGCCGCCGGGGCGTTCACCTGGCAGTTGGCGTGGGGGTTAAAGGCGTTGGTCATCACGTCCCCCATCCAGGAGAGGAGAGAGGCGGTGGAGGGGATGCAGGCAAAGCTGCGGGGATGCTGGGGGAACAGGATGTCCCGGTACACGTCCTCCAGCATCTCCCCATACACCTCCTCCAAGGGCCGGCCCTGGGCGGGGATAGCCTCCCCCTGCAGGTAGTCCATCACCTCTTGGGGATCGGGCTGGCGGATGGGCCGGTTCGGCAGGGTGTTGGAAAATTCCACCGCCCGGCGGACAAAGTCCTCCATCAGCCGGCCAATGTGCTGGTTCTGTTCTTCGATTGTCTCACGCATGAGAGCCGCCTCCTTGACTTTCTTCGACCATAAAAAATTGGAATTGTAAAATTCATAGATTTCATAAATGCGTTCAATTTTTTGAAGGGTGATCCCATGGAACTGTGAAATCTTATCTCATTTATCCGGGCGGCAGAGCTGCAGAGCTTTTCCAAAACAGCCGAGCAGCTAGGCTATTCCCAGTCCGCTGTCACCACGCAGCTTAAGCAGCTGGAGGAGGAGCTGGGTATCCCCTTGTTCGAGCGCATCGGCAAGCGGGTCAAGCTCACCCAGGCGGGGGAGCGGTTCCTGCCCCGGGCGCTGGAGGTGTTGGAGGCTGTGGGCCGGGCCCAGCAGGTGGCCCAAGAGCCAGAGCGGCCGGGGGGCAGGCTGCGCATCGGCACCTGCCAGTCCCTGGTCAGCGGCCTGCTGCCCCCGGTGATGCGGGAGCTGAGCCGCCTGTGCCCCCAGGCGGAGGTGACCACCTGCACTGCCCTGGTGCCGGATTTGCTGCAAATGCTGCGGCAAAACGACGTGGATCTGCTGCTTTTCTTAGACCAACAGCTCTATTACCCCGAGTGGGTGAAGGTGGCCCAGCGGCCAGAACCCATCCACTTTGTGGCTTCCTCCGCCTCCCCCCTGGCGGGGATGGAATCCATCCCCCTGGAGCGCCTGCTGCAAGAACCCCTGTACCTGACGGAGAAGGGCATCAGCTACCGGTACGCCGTGGAGCAGTTCTTGGCGGAACAGGGGCGGGAGCTGCGCCCCTTCTGGGAGGTGGGCAGCACCGATGTCATCACCCGGTTCCTGCTGGAGGGTGAGGGCATCTCCCTGCTGCCGGAGTTCGTGGTGCGGGAGCATCTGGAGAAGGGGGAGCTGGTGGTGCTGCACCCCCAATGCCCGCCCATCCTCATGTGGAGCCAGCTGGTATACCATCGGAACAAGTACGTCACCCCCCTGATGGCCCTGTTCCTGGATTTGATGAAGCAGCGCCTCCAGGGGGAGGGAGCGTGAAAAAAGCTCTTCCCGCCCGCAATGGGCAGGAAGAGCTTTTCACTTTAGGAATGGCCGGGAGATCAGGGCTCCCGCTCCAGCAGCTTGGCCACCGCCTGAATGTTCCGCCGCTCCACGTCCTTCAGGCGCTGGGCCTTTTGGCGCAGCGCCTCTCGCTGAGGCAGGGCGGCCACGGCCTGGTCCACCGCCTGCTCCAAGTCCTGGGCGGTCACGTCCTTCAGGTCAATGCAGGTTCCGGCCTCCAGGTACTTCAGGAAGGAGCCAATCTTGGGGTCGTAGCTCACCCCCACCAGGGGCGCCCCGCTTAAAGAGGAGAAGATCAGCCCGTGCAGCCGCATGGAGACCACCACATCCATGCGCCCCAGCACCCCGATGAGCAGCTCGGGTTCTGCTCCGTCATCCAAAATGTGGTAGGGAGCTTTCATGTACGGAACCACCTTTTGGGCGGCACTGCTGTCATGGAAGATGTTCAAGGAGAGGAACACCGGCGTCAGCCCATACCGCTGGTGGGCGTAGTCAGCGCAGGCGGCAAAGGCGGCGGCTTTCTCCTCAAAGCCGTACCAGGTGCGCAGCATAAAGCAGATGGTGGGAGCGTCTTTCTCCAGGCCGTGGCGGCTGAGATAGGCGTCCACATCCAAATCGGGGGAGGGGAGCAGCACCAGGGCCGGGTCTGAGCTGAGGAGGATCTCCGGCCGCCGCACCCCAAAGCTTTCCAGCTCCTTCATAGAGTCCGTCTCCCGCAGGGTGATGGTGTCCACTGAACGGTCCAGCACCCTTTTTACCAGGCGGATATTTTTCTTCCCCGTCACCGGACCGATGCCGCAGCCGTACATATCCACCTTGTTCCCCAGCAGCTTGGCCAGCCGCAGGGTGAACAGGTAGTACCAAAGGCTGCGCCAGCTGGTGGCGTTCTGGATGAGGGTGCCGCCGCCATTGATATACAGCACAGACTTGCCCATGGCGGCCACCATCTTGGGCAGGTTAAAGGTGTAGATGGAGCCCACCCGGTACCGCTTCTTGATGCTTTGGGTGTTCTTGGCCAGCACAGTGATGGGCATGGCGTCGTCCAGCTCCTGCACAGAGCGGATGATGGATTTCAAAATGGCGTCGTCCCCGGCGTTGCCGTAGCCGTAGGCCCCGCAGATCACCGCCCCATCCCGCTTGCGGGACTTCTGCCGGGCGTCCCGCTTCAAGATGCTCTCATAGATCTCAAGCTGGTGCTCCACCATCCGGTCAATGGAGAACTCCCGGCTGGCCTTTTCGTAGATGCGCTCTCCAAAGGTCTCCCGCAGCTCCCTGTTTTGAGAGAGGGTCAGCAGGTGCTGGGCCAGCTGCTTCTCGTCCCCCGGCTCAAAAATCAGGCCGTTGACCCCGTCGTCAATGAGCACCGGCACGCCCCCTACCTTAGAGGCGATGGTGGCCTTGTGCATCCGGGTGCCCTCCGTGAGGGAATAGGGGAAGGTCTCCGAAATGGAGGTGAGCAGGTTGATGTCGATGGCGTTGTAAAACGAGTTTACATCGTCCAGCCATCCGGCAAAGCACACCTTGCCCGCAAGGCCCAGGTCCTTGGCCATGTTTTCCAGCTTCTGCCGGTCCTCCCCGTCTCCGCCGATGAGCAGCTTCAGGTGGGGGTCCTTTTCGCTGGCAATCTTCATGGCCCGCAGCAGGGTGGGCACGTCCTTCACGGGGGAGAGCCGCACCGCAATGCCCGCGATGACATCATCCTTCTCCCACTGCATCCCCACGCTTTGCAGGAACTCCTCCTTGGGCACGGGGTGGATGGGGGTTTTGAAGTCGATGCCGTTGTAAATGGTGTAAATGCGGTCCGCCGGGAACCCCCGCTCGATGAGGATGTCCGTCATGGGGTCGGAGACGCCGATGTAAAAGTTTACCCGCCGCAGGGCCACCATGTTGGTGGTGCCGTAAGAGAGCCTTGCCACCGGCCGGCCCAGGTAATCCAGGCGGTAGTCGCTGTGCACCGTGGTGACCACCGGGGCCCCCAGGTGCTTTTTCACCAGGTTGCCCATCAGGTTGCCCCGGGCGCCGTGGCAGTGGATGATGTCCACCTTCTGCCCGGCCAGGCGGCGCTTCAGCTCCCGCAGGCCCACCACCGGGTTCCCAGACTCGATCACTTCAATGGGGATGCCCATTTTCGCTGCGTCCTCAGAGAAGTCCCCCTTGCGGAAGCAGAACAGCTGGGCGTCGATGGACTGGTTCAGCTCTTTTAACAAGTTTAAAACGTGGGTCTTGGCACCGCCAGTGTCGCCGCCGCCAATCAGGTGGATCACACGCATGAAGTCACGTCCCTTTTTTACAAAGAATAGTTTATCCCAAAGAACCCGCCGGGGGCGTTACTGCCCCGGCATGGCGGCAAATTCCGGCAGGAACCACACGTCCCCGGCGGTGAACTCCCGCCCGTCCAGGTATTGGAGCAGGCCTCCGTCCGTTTGAAAGTCAAACCGCAGCTTATAGGAGTACAGCGCCTGATAGGGGAAGCCGCTCTTCTTGTTTACCGCGTTTTTGCCGTACTTGCCGTCCCCGGCCAGGGGGTGCCCAATGGAGGCAAAGTGGGCCCGGATCTGGTGGGTGCGGCCGGTTAAGAGCTCCACCTCCACCAGGGAGAAGTCCCGCCGTTCCTCCAGCACCCGGTAGCGGGTGCGGATGGTCTTGGCCCCCTCTTTGGGCCGCTGGGAGATGTACACCCGGTTTTGGGCCTCGTTCTTCTCCAAATAGCCGGTGAGCAGGGCCTCTTTCACCTTGAGGCGGCCGCACACCACGCACAGGTAGAACTTGTGCAACTCCCGGTCCTTCACCTTCTGATTCAAGATGCGCAGGGCCTCGGCGTTTTTCGCCGCCATGACGATGCCCCCCGTGTTCCGGTCGATGCGGTTGACCAGGGCCGGGGCAAAGGCGTTCTCCGCCTTGGGGTCGTACTCTCCCTTGTCATACAGGTAGTGCTGTACCCGGGCGATCAGGGAGTCAAAGTGGTAGTTCTCGTCCGGATGGACGATGAGCCCCGGCTTCTTGTCCAGCAGCATCACGTTCCCGTCCTCGTAGAGGATGGAGAGCTTTTTGGGGGCCTTTAAAAAATCCTCCGGGCGCTCCTCCTTTTGCAGGAAGTCGTCCTTTAAAAACAGGGAGACCACATCCCCCTCCTGCAGCCGCTGGGAGCTTTCACAGCGTTTGCCGTTCACCTTGACATCCTTCTTGCGGACAGCCTTGTACAGCATGGATTGGGGCAGGTTGGGGTAGGTCTTGGTCAGGAACTTGTCCACCCGCTGGCCCCCGTCATTTTTTCCAATGGTCACTTCCACTCTGGGCATAGAACGCTCCTTTCAGGGCTTGCTCCCGCGGTTTTTGGGGGCAGCCCGGCGCAGGGTGAAGAAAAAGGTGGGCAGCGACAGCACAATGCCAATGCCCAGGGCAATGGCAATGGCGATCTTTATGGTCTCCAGGCCTTTGTCCAGGGCCAGGGAGTTGTCGCTCATGAACAAGTGGTAACCGGTGTAATAGATGCCGGCCCCCGGCACCAGGGGGAAGATGCCCGTAATCAGGAAGATGGTCACCGGGGCCCTGCGCCAAAAAGCGAACACGCGGGAGAACCAGGCCAGGGCCACTGTGGCAAAGAAAGAGGCCGCCACCACCCCAGTGTTCAGATGCATGCAGACGAGATACACCAGCCAGCCCACGCCCCCGGTAAAGCCGCAGCAAAGCCATTCCTTTTTGGGGGTGTGGAAGATGATGGAAAAGGCAATGGTAGAGACAAAAGCCACGGCCGTTTGGAACAGCCAGTTGAAAAGGGTGGGAAGATCTATCACAGCAGGGCACCTCCTGTCAAAAGGGAAAGCACCTTGACTACCACACCTACGCCCATGGCGATGCAACCCCCTACCAGCACGGCGTCCAGCATGCGGATGGCCCCGCTCAAGTAGTCCCCGTGGAAGAAATCCCGGATGGAGGTGGTCAGGGCCACGCCGGGCACCAGCCGGATGATGGAACCGATGATGATTTTATCCATGCTGTGGCCTACGCCGAAGAACAGCAGCAGGGCGCCGCACAGCGTCACCAGGGCGCTGGCGGAGAGGTTGGTCAAAAACTTGGACATGCCATGGCCCTCTACCCAGCGAAGGTAGGGTTCCAGCGCCAGGCCGCAGAGAAAGGCGGTGAGGGCGTCAAAGCCATCCCCGCCGAACAGATAGCTGAAGCAGGCGCTTCCAACGCCGCAGGCCAGGGTGGCCAGGGGCAGGGGGAAATAGGGGGTTTTTTGGATCTGCTTTAAAATCCGGAAGGACTCCTCCACGGAGTGCTTTCCCTCTGCAATCTCCCGGGAGAGCTGGTTCACCGCGCTGATGCGGCCCAAATGGGTGGTGGTGCTGGGAATGTGCTTGAGCTCCACGGAATGCTCTACACCCTTCTCCGTGCCCACGGCAAAGATGGCGTTTGTCAGCACATAGACGTTGAATTTTTCCGCGTGATAGGCCGCGGCCACCCGCTCCATGGTCTCCTGCACCCGGGAGATTTCCGCCCCGCTGCGCAAGAGCGTCTCTCCCATTTGAAAGGAAAGCTCTAAAATACTGGTTTCTTCGCCCATGAACGCCCTCTTTTCCGCAAAAGCTCTTATCCTATCTATGGTAATCGAACTGGCCCGCTCTGTCAACCGCCCGAAGGGAAAGTTTTCCTTCCTGCCGGTTTCGCGCCGGGGCTTTTACTGTCCTTTTTGGAATATTTGTCGAATTTTGTCATTTTTTCTTTCTTATTGCCCACTGCTGTGCTACAATGGAAAAAACTAGGGTGAATTTTGGAGAGGAGGGTGCGGCTATGGGGCACGTTCAGAAGCTCTCGACCTTCCTTTTTGTCTTGGCCTTGGCGCTTTTGTGGGGCGGAAGCGTCCGGGCGGCCAGCTTTTCCGCCAGCCTCAGCGTGGAGGAGGGGCGCCCTGGAACCCAGGTGGAGGCCCGGTTCTTTTATAACGGAACCCTCTCCGGTGTGGCGGCCCTGCGCATCCGGCTGGAATATGACCCAGAGGTTCTGCGCTTCCAGGAGGTACAGTATGGGGACCAGCTGGAAAAGGGAGAGACCGCTACAAAGAATGAGGATGGGGTCCTCTCAACGGTGGTCACTCTGCCTGGGGAGGAAACCTCTCTGGACATTGGAGATTTGCTGGTGTGCAGCTTTCTGGTCCGCGGGGACGCGCCGCTGGAGAAAACCCTTTTGCGCGCCTCCGTATTCCAGGTGGTGGATGGGAATTCCGAACCTGTCCAGGAGGGGATGGAAACAGAATTGGCCCTCCAGGTGCTCCCGCCGCCCAGCACAGACGCCCGGCTGCTGTCCCTTGTGCCGGAGACGGGCCAGCTCACCCCTGCTTTCCATCCAGAGGTTCTGGAATACCGTCTCTCAGTTCCCTTTGAAGTCACGTCCATGACCTTTGCCGCCCAGCCCGCAACAGGCGCTTCCTGTCGGGTGAACCGGGAAAGCCTGGGCGCTGGCGGGAGCGACACGCTGTTTCGCATTACCGTCACGGCGGAGGACGGGGAAACCCAGCGGGTATATCAGGTGACGGTTCACCGCCAGGAAAAGGAGGAAGAGCCGGAGCTCAGCCAGGACACCCGGCTGCTTTCCCTGCTTCCAGAGACGGGGCAGCTTGTCCCGGAATTTGAACCGGGAATTCTGGAATACAGCCTCACCGTCCCCTATGAGGTCACCGCCATGACCTTTTCCGCCCAGCCGGCGGAGGGGGCGTCCTGCCGGGTGAACCGGAAAAACCTGGGGGCTGGCGGCAGTGCCACCCTGTTCCTGCTCACTGTCACAGCCGAGGACGGGGAATCCAAGCGGGTTTACCAGGTGACTGTCCACCGGCAGGAGAAGGAGGAAGAGGAAAAGCCAACCCTCAGCCAGGATGCCCGGCTGTTGTCTCTTACCCCAGAGCAAGGGCAGCTTTCCCCGGCCTTTGATCCGGAGGTTTTGGAGTACCGGCTTACGGTGCCTTTTGAAGTGACCACTATGACTTTTGATGCCCAGCCTGCAGAAGGTGCGTCCTACCGGGTGAACCGGAAAAACTTGGGGGCTGGGGGAAGCAGTACCCTTTTCACCCTCACAGTTACCGCGGAGGACGGCACGGCGAAACGCGTCTATCAGGTGACGGTTTACCGGCAGGAGAAGGCGGCCGCTGCCAGCCCGTCGCCCACGAGAACGCCCTCGCCGGTTTCAGTGGGTTCCGCCGGAACCTCCCGCCCATCCTCTTCATCCACAGCCGGGCCCGCCCGGGAGGAGACCCCGGCCCCTGTGCAAAGCGCCCCTGCGGAGGAGGCGTCTGCAGCCCCCGCGTTGGAGCCCGTGCCCGTCATAGAGGAGGAAGGGGGAACGCCGTCCCCTTCCAGCACAGAAGGCGGCTCCGACGGGCTGGTCCTTCAGAGCGGCCGGACCACTTCGCTGCTGCCTGGGCTGCTGGCAGGGGCGCTGTTCCTGCTGGTCTGTTTCCTGTCCGGCCCCATCGCCCGGTGGGTGAACCGGCACTTCCCCGCTTCTGGAAAGGAGCCCCCACAGCAAAGAAAATGAGCCGCGGAAAAGCCGCCCCTCCCTTGCCCATGGGAGAGACGGCTTTTCTGTTCCAGCCGTGTTGGCTCTTTAAGGGTGCTTGCGGCTTTTTTGCAGGCGTTTCTGCACCCGCACATCGTTGCCCAAGAATTCCAGCTTGCCGTAATAGCCTGCAATGCGGGAGGCAAACCGCTCGCTGTACCGGCTTTCCAATTCCTTCAGGGTCAGATTGGTGCTGATAATGGTGGGCCGCTCCGCCAGCATCCGGCTGTTGATGATATTGTAGAGGGCGGCGTTTACATAGGCAGAGGGAAATTCAGTGCCCAGGTCATCCAGAATCAGCAAATCGCACTCGGTCAGCTGGGTGTTGGTGTCGCCCTCTTCCGGGGGTTCCCGGTCAAAGCGCTCCTTTTCCAGGGCCACAGCAAAGCTTTGGGCAGAGCCGTATATCACCCCCATGCCCTTTTCAATGGCCTTTCCCGCAATGGCCAGGGACAGGTGGGTTTTTCCCAGGCCGGTTCCGCCGCGGAACAGCATGCTGGGAGAGTCGGGCCGCAGCTTTTCCCCGTAGCTTTGGCAGGCCCGAAAGACCTTTTCCATCTGCCGGTACACCCGTTCATCCTCCTGGTAATACTCCAAAGAGAAGCTCTCGAAGGTGCAGCTCTCCAATGGGGCGTCCATGCTCAGGCGCTCATAGGCCATGCGCCGCTGCAAGGATTTTAAGCACTGGCACATGCGGCCGTCCACAAAGCCGCTGTCCTGGCAGTTGGAACACTGATACTGCGGGGTTACGTCCTCCTGGCTCAGCCCGTTTTGCGCCAGCAGGCCGTTGTACTCCTCCCGCAGGGCCATACCCCTTTCCTTCATGCGGGTCAGTTCCTGGCGCACGTCCCCGCCGGAGAGCACTGCCCGCGCTGCCCCAGAGGCGTTGCGGGCCATCTCCTCCCGGATTTGCGCGGCCCGGGGGCAGTCCTCAAAAAAGCGTTCCCGGCAGGCGGCGGCCTTTTCCTCGGCCCGGCGGCGGCGGTCCTCCAGCTCTTTGCAGGCTGCCTGGTAGATTTTTACTCCATATCCCATATCTCACAGCTCCTCTGGCAGGTCAAAAAAGCTCATGCGCTCCAGCTCCTCGATATCGTAGCTCTTGCCAGAGCCCCGGTCCTCCCGTTTCCGGGCTTCCAGCTGCTCCAGCTCCCGCAGGTTGCGCACGCCGCTGCGGTGCCAGCCCTCGAGGATTTTATTGATATACCCAGCGCTGAATTTCCCGGTGTTGTCCACGCACCGTTCATAGGCGGCGGTGAGCATTTCTACGGTAAACTTCCATTGGTACACCCAGCGGTAGGCGGCCTCCTCCTCCTTTTTAGAGGGAGAGCGCCGGGGCATTCCCGCCGCGGACTGCACCTTGGCCCAGGCCTGCTGGTGCTCGTCCAGCTCCCGCAGCTTCTGCTCGGCGGCCTCCAAGGTAAAAACTCCGCTGGCGGCCCAGTCCCGGGCCACAGAGTCAATGTAGGCAGTGCCGGTGCGGCCCACGTTTTTGGCGTAATGCAGCAGCATTACCACTACCTCCACAGGCAGGCCATAGTCATCGCAAATGGTCAGCAGGGTGGAGGCCATGGCAGGAGAGAGGGTTTTGCCCAGGGTGTTTTCCGCCTCTTGCATAAGAAAGCGAATCCCCTCTGATTCCCCCATCCGGGCGGCAAGATGCTGTGTGTCCGGCTTTAGCAGGCGCCGCTTGGGGGGCAGGCTGGCAGCTGTTCCGCCGCCTGCCTCTGGCAGCGGGGCAGGCCCGTCCTCTGGCTGCGCGACCTGGACCCGCCGGGCAGGGGAGAGCTCGCCTTCCTGGCCGGCAAGCAGTCCCTCCTGCACCCAGTAATCCAGCGCGTCCAGGGCGCTGTCCAAACTCATGCCCAAGGCTTGGGCCAGCAGGTCTGGCTGAACGGCCTCCCCTCCGTGGCGCAGCATCCACAGCAAGACCTGCAGCTGCTCCTTGCCAGCCAGTTTTATATAGCGGTCCACCAGGGCGGTGGGCACAGCGAATACGCTGCTCCAAGGCCCCATATGTAGTGTGTATTCCATGGTTTCCCCTTTCTCTCAAGAGGCAGCCTGCCCCTTTCCTTTAAAAATATAGTATACCACAGAATCCTTCCGGAAAAAAGCGCAAATTCATCTTGACTCCCCTCCTTTTTTCCTGTATAATATCTTAGCGTTCTAAGTGGGGCGGTTTGTGCTACTGTGGCTCAATGGCAGAGCAGCTCACTCGTAATGAGCAGGTTGTCAGTTCGATTCTGACCAGTAGCTCCACATGGCGGCAGGGCTTGGGCCTTGCCGCTTTTCTTATGCTGCGGGAAGGGCCTTGTGCCAACAACGGGCGCCGGTGGCGAGAAAGCGTGTGAGAACTCAGAAGGGCAGGGCCCTTGCCCCTCCGGGAGGTGCCGTTATGAAAGAATATTGCGGAGAGGTCTTTTCTAAACTGGAGCTGGCAGGGGAAGAGCTCTCTGGCCTGCTGCTGGAGGACTGCCTGTTCCAAAGCTGCCGTTTTACAGAGCTTTCCCTGGTGAACTGCCGGTTTTCCGGCTGCCGTTTTGTGGACTGCAAGGTGGCGGCCCCCAAGCTGCGGGGCTGTCAGATGTTCTCTTGCGATTTTGAGAACTGCGCCCTTTCCGGGGTGGATTGGTCCGCCCTGCTGGACGAGCGCAAGAGGGAGATGGGCTTCCTGCCCTTTGACAGCCTGAACGGCTGCTCCCTGCGCCATTGTGTGTTCTTTGGCTTGGACCTGAAGAGCTTCAACTTCTCCCGGACGGACCTGTCCGGCAGTGTGTTCGACGGCTGCCATCTGGAGGAGGCCAGCTTTCAGGAGTGCCGCTTGGGAGGAGCATCCTTTGCCCAGAACGACTTGTCCGGGGCGGACTTTCGCGGCGCGGAGGAGTATTTTTTCTCCTTGGAAAGCAACCGCGTCAAAGGGGCCCGCTTTTCATTGCCAGAGGCCGTAAACCTGCTCTCTGCCTTGGGAGTGGTCATCGAAGAATTATAACCCCGTTGGAAACGCCGCCTGTGGGCGGCTTTTTTTCTGCTGTTTTTCCCTTTGGGGCCATTCATAAACAATTTACAAAAAGCTCCTTGACTTTTGCTGACCTAGGTGGTACAGTATAAGCATGGATTAGCACTCGAAGTAAAAGAGTGCTAAAACAACCAGCGGAGGTGAAAGGCATGGAGCTTACGCCACGAAAGGAGCGCATCCTGTCCTCCGTGGTCGCCGGGTATATCAAAAGCGGCGAGCCCGTGGGGAGCAAGGCCATCGCGGACGAAGTGGGCGTTTCCTCGGCCACGGTGCGCAATGAGATGGCCGGCCTGATCGAGCTGGGCCTTTTAGAGCAGCCCCACACCTCGGCCGGGCGGATCCCCTCTCAGAAAGGGTATCGGGAATATGTGGACCACCTGATGAAGGTTCCTGAGCTGAAGGAAGAGGAGCGGCGCGCTTTTGACTCCATGCTTCTCTCCGGCTCTTACGATCCAGAGAAACTGCTGGGCCGGGCCTCCCGGCTGCTTTCGGGGGTGACCCGGTGCGTGGGAATCGCCACCACCCCCAGCGGGGACGCCGCCCGGGTAAAGGCAGTGCAGTTTGTCCAGACCAGCCGGCGCACGGCCATGCTCATCCTGATGAGCTCCGCCGGCACCATGAAGAACCGGGTGTTTCACTGTGACTTCGATTTGACCAACGATATCCTGCGGGTGTTCTTCCGGGTGTTCAACGGCAAACTGGCCGGCAAGGCGGTGGCCGATATCACTCCGGCCCTGCTGCAGGGCATTGGGGTCAGCCTGGGGCAGATGTACGTCCTGATGGGGGCGCCCATGCGGGCCCTTCTGGAAGTGGCGCGGGATACCATGGGCACCGAGGTGTTCCTGGGCGGCCAGATGAACCTGCTGTTCTACCCCGAGCTGGAGCACGGGGGCGCCCGCCGGGTGATGGATTTGCTGGAGCGCCGGGAGGACCTGGTTCTGCTGCTGCGGCAGCGTCCGGGGCATGTGGTCACACGCATTGGCAGGGAGCTGGGCCGGCCAGAGCTGGATAAGACCTCTTTGGCCGTCAGCCGCTATCTGGTGGACGGGCAGGATGCGGGGGCTCTGGCGGTTCTGGGGCCTGTTCGGATGGACTACCCCCGGGTGACTTCCGTCCTGCAATACGTTGCCGCCCAGGTGGGGCAGCAGCTCACTGTTTTGATGAAGGATGAATGACAGCGGCCGGGCCGCTGAATCCATAGAGATTATCCATTGAGATTATAGAAGGGAGCCGGGAACATGGCAAAGGATAAGAAGAAAGAGCCGGAGCAGACGCCGGAGACCCAAGAGCAGAAAGCAGAAGCGTCCCAGCCGGAGGAGGCTGAAAAAAAGGAATGCCCTCCGGAGGAGACCGAGCTGCAAAAGCTGCAAAAAGAGTTTGAAGAGCACAAACAGCAGCACCTGCGGGTGCTTGCGGAATATGACAACTTCCGCAAGCGCACTGCCAACGAGAAAAGCGCTATCTACAACAATGCGGTCAGCGATACCGTAAAGGAGCTGCTCCCCATCGCGGACAACATCGAGCGGGCCCTGGGCCAGGAGAATGCCTCCGCCGAGGACATGAAAAAGGGTGTGGAGATGATCGAGCACCAGATTCAGACCTGCTTTGAAAAGCTGGGCCTCACGGAGATGGGAAAAGTGGGGGAGGCTTTCGACCCCAACCTGCACAACGCTGTGGCCCACATCGAGGATGAGTCCTTGGGGGAGAACGTCATCGCCGCCGTGTACCAGAAAGGCTATAAGCTGGGGGACCGGGTGGTCCGCCACGCCATGGTCCAGGTGGCCAACTAACAGCGCAAGTCCAACACATTGACATATACGAAACCCTGTAACGATATTTTAGAGAACAAAGGAAGGTAGTTTATTATGGCAAAGACAATCGGCATTGATTTGGGTACTACAAACTCCTGTGTGGCTGTCATCGAGGGCGGCGAGCCCGTTGTTATCCCTAACGCGGAAGGCGCCCGCACCACCCCCTCTGTGGTGGCTTTCTCCAAGACCGGCGAGCGCATGGTGGGCCAGGTGGCAAAGCGCCAGGCCATCACCAACCCGGAGCGCACCGTCTCCTCCATCAAGCGGGAGATGGGCTCTAACTACAAGGTCACCATCGACGGCAAAAGCTACACCCCCCAGGAGATCTCCGCAATGGTCCTGCAGAAGCTGAAGGCCGATGCCGAGGCTTATCTGGGTGAGCCTGTCACCAGCGCGGTCATCACCGTGCCCGCCTACTTCACAGACGCCCAGCGCCAGGCCACCAAGGACGCCGGCAAGATCGCCGGCCTGGATGTAAAGCGCATCATCAACGAGCCCACCGCCGCGGCCCTGTCCTACGGCGTGGACAAGGACAACGACCAAAAGGTCATGGTCTACGACCTGGGCGGCGGCACCTTCGACGTGTCCATCATCGAGATGGGCGACGGCGTGCAGGAAGTGCTGGCCACCGCCGGCAACAACCGCCTGGGCGGCGATGACTTCGACCAGCGGATCATGGACTGGATTCTGAACAGCTTTAAGGCCGAGCAGGGCATTGACCTCTCCGGCGACAAGATGGCCATGCAGCGCATTAAAGAGGCCGCTGAGAAGGCTAAGATCGAGCTCTCCGGCGTGACCAGCGCAGCCATCAACCTGCCCTTCATCACCGCCGATGCCACCGGCCCCAAGCACTTGGATATGACCCTTTCCCGCGCCAAGTTCAACGAGCTCACCGCCGACCTGGTGGAAAAGACCATGGGCCCCGTGCGTCAGGCATTGAGCGATTCCGGCCTGTCCATCGGCGAGATCAGCAAGGTGCTGCTGGTGGGCGGCTCCAGCCGTATCCCCGCCGTGCAGGAGGCTGTGAAGAACTTTATCGGCAAAGAGCCCTTTAAGGGCATCAACCCCGATGAGTGCGTGGCCATCGGCGCCGCCATCCAGGCCGGCGTGCTGGGCGGCGAGGTCCAGGGCCTGCTGCTGCTGGACGTCACCCCCCTGTCCCTGGGCGTGGAGACCATGGGCGGCGTGATGACCAAGATCATCGACCGCAACACCACCATCCCCACTAAGAAGAGCCAGATCTTCTCCACTGCCGCTGACGGCCAGACCCAGGTGGAGGTCAACGTCCTCCAGGGCGAGCGTGAGTTTGCCCGGGACAACAAGCAGCTGGGCCTGTTCAAGCTGGATGGCATCGCTCCCGCTCCCCGGGGCATCCCTCAGATCGAGGTCACCTTCGACATCGACGCCAACGGTATCGTGAACGTGTCCGCTAAGGACCTGGGCACCGGCAAGGAGCAGCACATCACCATCTCCTCCAGCTCCAACATGAGCAAGGAGGACATCGACCGCGCTGTAAAGGACGCCGAGCAGTTTGCCGAGCAGGACAAGAAGCGCCGTGAGGAAGTGGACACCAAGAACAACGCCGAGAACCTGTGCTACACCGCCGAGAAGCTGGTTTCCGACAGCGGCGACAAAATGCAGGATTCCGATAAGAACGAGATCAACACCAAGGTGGCGGCCCTGCGGGAGACACTGAAGAACGGCACTGTGGAGCAGATCAAGGCCGGCATGGACGAACTGCAGAAGGCTGTTTACGCCGCCAGCGAGAAGCTGTACCAGCAGCAGGCGCCCCAGGGCGGCCAGCCTGGCCAACAGCCTCCCTATCAGGGCGGCAACCCCGGAGACAACGGTGGCAATAACGGCGGCGACGGCAATGTCTACGACGCCGACTACAAGGAAGTTGACTAAGACCTTGGCTTTTTCCAAGGCATGACCGGCCAAGGATGCGGGGGCGGGAGACCGTCCTCGCGTCTTTGGGTGTTGGGGCTGGAAGGGCCCCTGGAAATTTTGCGTGAGAAAAGCGGCGAACCTGCTGTTTGGGAGTGATGGAACATGGCGGATAAACGGGATTACTACGAGGTTCTGGGCGTGGCCAAGGGGGCCAGCGAGGACGAGATCAAAAAGGCATACCGGAAGCTGGCTAAAAAGTATCACCCGGACCTGAACCCCGGGGACAAGGATGCGGAGTCCAAGTTCAAAGAGGTCAACGAGGCCTACGAGGTTCTCTCCGACCAGGAGAAGCGGGCGCGCTACGATCAATTCGGCCACGCGGGGGTGGACCCCAATTTCGGCGGCGGCGCGGCGGGAGGAAACCCCTTCCAAGGCGCGGGCTTCGATTTTACCGATATCTTCGACAGCTTCTTCGGCGGGGGCTTTGGCGGCGGGCGCCGTCAGAACCCCAATGCCCCCCGGCGGGGCAGTGATGTGCAGGCCAACATCGCCATCTCCTTTGAAGAGGCCGCCAAAGGCTGCAAGAAGACCGTCACTTACTCTCAGATTGAGGACTGCGCCGACTGCCATGGCACCGGCGCTGCGGCAGGCACCAGCCCCAAGACCTGTGAGCACTGCCACGGCACAGGGCAGGTGCGCATCAGCCAGCGCACGCCTTTCGGTGTAGTGCAGTCCACCCAGACCTGTGACCGCTGCGGCGGCACGGGCAAGGTGGTGGAAACCCCCTGCAAAACCTGCGGAGGCAAAGGCAAGGTCCGCCGCCGGAAAAGCCTGGAAATCACAGTGCCGGCGGGTATTGATGACGAGCAGATTTTAAATGTGGGGGGCCATGGCAACGCGGGATCGAACGGTGGGCCTGCCGGGGATCTGCATGTGTATATCTCCGTGCGGCCACACCCCATTTTCGAGCGCCGCGGCAACGATGTCTGGTGCGAAATGCCCATCACCTTTACCCAGGCGGCCTTGGGCGCTGACGTGGAGGTGCCCACCCTGGACGGCAAGGTCAGCTACCACGTCCATGAGGGTACCCAGCCGGGCGATGTGTTCCGCCTGAAGGGCAAGGGCATCCAGGGGCTGAATACCCGGATGCGGGGGGACCAATACGTCCAGGTCACAGTAGAGGTGCCCCGGAACCTTTCTAAGCGCCAGAAGGAACTCCTCAGTGAGCTGGACAAAACCAGCGATGAGAAGAATTATCAAAAGCGCAGAAGCTTTTTCGGAAAGCTGAAAGACCTGTTTGGAGAATGAAGCCAAAGGGCCCCGGCAATTTGCCGGGGCCCTTTGCTTTGCGCGGTTTTTCCCCTTTTTTCAATAAAAAATGTGCCTCTGCCTTGCAAACCTTGGCAGAACATGGTACAATTGTTGCAATATCAACTATTTTGAGGAGTGGAGAACGGTGCGATTTATCAATCCCGCAAAGGTCTGCAAAGGCATGGAGATGGGGGACGTCCCTCCTGGCCGGGAGATTTTAAAGACCACTCTTGCGGTGGCCTGGCCCTCTGTGCTGGAGTCCTTTTTTGTCAACCTGGCCGGCATGGTGGATACGATCATGGTGGGGACCATGGGGTCCTATGCCATTGCTGCTGTGGGGCTGACCATCCAGCCCAAGATGCTGGGCCTGGCCCTCTTCCTTTCGCTGAACGTGGCTGTTTCGGCCATTGTGGCCCGCCGCAAAGGCGCCGGAGACCGGGAAAGCGCTAACCGGGTGGTGCGCATGTGCCTGCTCATCACTTTGGGAATGACGGCCCTCACCAGCGCCGTATTCGTTGCCTTTGCCGGCCCCATTGTGCGGCTGGTGGGCTCTCAGCCGGACACCCACGAATATGCCGTGGAGTATTTGCAGATCATCATGGGAGGCCAGGTGTTCAACACCGTCAGCCTGGTGCTGAACGCCGCCCAGCGGGGGGCGGGGAACACCCGCATTGCCATGGTCACCAACCTGATCTCCAATGTGGTCAATGTCATCTTCAACTACCTGCTCATCGGCGGCAACCTGGGCTTTCCAGAGCTGGGGGTGCGGGGCGCTGCCATCGCCACCGTGCTGGGCACGGTGTGCGCCTGTGCCCTGAGCATCGCCTCTGTCCTGCGGAAGGACAGCTTTATCAACCTGCGCTCGGTTAAGGGGTGGCTGCCAGAGCGGCAGAGCGTGAAGTCCATCGGCAACGTGTGGTCCAGCTCTTTGGTGGAACAGGTGTGCCTGCGCATCGGCTTTTTGCTGTTCTCCATGACAGTGGCCCGTCTGGGCACCACAGAGCTGGCTGCCCACCAGATCGGCAGCAATATGATGAGCATGTCCTTCTCCTTCGGAGACGGCCTCTCCGTGGCGGCTATCACCCTTATCGGTCAAAGCCTGGGACGCCAGCGGCCGGACATGGCCAAGATCTACGGCAGCGTGTGCCAGCGGCTGGGCCTGTGCTGCGCCTGTGTGATGGGCTTTATCTACTTTTTCTTTGGCAAAGAGATTTTCCTCCTCTACTCCAACGACCCCGTCATCCTGGATTACGGCGCCATGATTATGCGCATTCTCAGCGTGGTGCTGTTTATGCAGATTGAACAGGTGGTGCAGTTCGGCTGCCTGCGCGGTGCGGGAGACACCAAGTTTACAGCGCTGGTCTCCTTCATCAGCGTCACGTTTATCCGTCCGGGTGCCAGCTGGCTGCTGTGCTACCCCATCGGCCTGGGCCTGATGGGTGCCTGGCTGGGCACCGCCCTGGACCAGCTGGTGCGGTTCCTGCTCACCTTCTTCCGGTTCCGCAAGGGCAATTGGACGAAGCTGAAGCTGTGACCGTCTTTCGTGAAAGGAGAATGTGCCCATGAAACAAATCCTTTTGGTGCCCGATTCCTTCAAAGGCACTTTGACCTCCCGCCAGGTGTGTGAGACCATGGCGGAGCAGCTCCACCTCGTTTTCCCAGAGGCGGACATCACCAGCCTGCCCGTGGCCGATGGGGGAGAGGGCAGTGTAGATGCCTTTTTGGCCGCGGCTGGGGGAGAGCGGGTGGAACTCCCCGTCACTGGGCCCTTCGGAGAGCAGGTACGGGGCTTTTACGGCCTCCTTCCTGATGGGGAAACCGCCGTCCTCGAGATGGCCGCCTGCGCCGGTCTCCCTCTGGCGGAGGGTCGCCTGGACCCGGAGCGGGCCACCACCTACGGCGTAGGAGAGCTGATTTTAGACGCGATTCGCCGGGGGCGGCGGAAAGTCATCCTGGGCCTGGGGGGCAGCTGCACCAACGATGGAGGCGTGGGCGCTGCCGCGGCTTTGGGGGCCAAGTTCACCCGGGCGGATGGCACGGAGTTCCTGCCCACCGGCGGCACTCTGCAGGAGATTGCCGCCCTGGACTGCACCCCCGTGGCCAAGGCCCTGGAAGGGGTGGAGCTGGTGGCCATGTGCGACATTGACAACCCCCTGTATGGGGAGAATGGGGCAGCCTATGTGTTCGCCCCCCAAAAAGGCGCGGACGGTCCCATGGTAGAGCGCCTGGACCAAGGGCTGCGCCATCTGGGCCAGGTGGCCGGCCGGTGCCTGGGGCGGGACCTGTCCCAGATGCCCGGGGCCGGGGCAGCGGGTGGCCTGGGCTTCGGCATGGCGGCCTTCTGCGGGGCCCGGCTGCGCATGGGCATCGACGTGGTGCTGGACACCCTGAGCTTTGATAAGCGCCTTCCCTCCGCGGACCTGGTGTTCACCGGGGAGGGGAAGATTGACTTTCAAAGCCTGCGGGGCAAGGTGGTCTCCGGGGTATGCGGCCGTGCCAAACGGGCCGGCGTGCCGGTGATCGCCGTGGTGGGGCAGATCGGCCCCGGGTTTGAGCCCATGTACGACCAGGGGCTTTCCGCCGTGTTCAGCGTCAACCGGGCGGCCCAGCCCTTCTCCGAGAGCCGCCACCACGCCCGGGAGAACCTGGCCCTGGCTATGGAGAACATCGCCCGCACCCTGGCCCTCCGGCCGGGGAACGTATAAGGCTATCCCCGTATAGGATGAAAAAAGCCGCCCAAGGGCGGCTTTTTTATGTCCCCCGTCAGGGGGACAACCCTCCTGTCAGGGGGACAACCCTCCTGTCAGCGGAGCGGCTGGATATAAAACAGGATCTTCGTGATATATTCGCTTTCAACCTGGGTGGTGATGTAGTCGTTGACGCAGAATTCGTAGGAATCCGAGATAAGCCGCAGCCGGTGTTTCCTGCAATAATCCAGCAGGCGTTCGTAGGAGCGGCCGATGGAAGGGTAGTCTCCCACATGATAGGTGGACACGCACTTTCCGGGAGGGAGCTGGCGCAGGTTTTGGGCCCGGTCCGTCCGGTCGGTGGTTAAAAAGGCGGTGGAGGCCTGGGTATACCGCTGGCTCAAAATGTTCTCCCGGGGCACGATGACCCCGCTTTGGAAAAAGATGGGTACCCCACGCTGGAACGCCTCAGCAAAGCATTGCTTGGTGGAGATGCTCACCTCCCGCAGGGAGCCGGGGGACTGCACCGGCCGGTAGAGAATGTACCGCAAAGGCGCTTCCTCCAGGGCCACTGCCTCGTCCCGGTGGAGCTGGGCTTCCTCCAATAGGTCGCACCGCTGGGCCAGCCTGCCGCGGATATGCCGCAGCTCCCGCATCTGTCCGTCGATGACAGAGAGCTGCTGCCGCAAGGTGGAAAGGCTGCTCTTGGTGGTGTAGTGTTCCAGCAGTTCCCGGATTTTTTGCAGGGAAAGGCCGCTTTTTTTCAGGATAAGAATGGTGTCCAGTTCATCCAGTTGGGCAGCGCTGTAATAACGGTAGCCGTTCTGGGGGTCCACATAAGCGGGCTTAAACAGCCCCGTTTTATCATAGAAGATCAGTGTCTGCTTGGAGATGTTTTGATAATGGGACAGTTCCCCAATGGAAAAAAGCTCGTCCATAAAAACCCCTTGACAATATAGTTACTATATCCCTTATTATAGCCTTAGCAAGGGAATTTTGCAAGGAGGCGTTACTGTGCCATTTTTCTCCCGAATAAAATCCAAACTTTTAGAGGGGCTCACCTGGAAAAGCCTGTGTTTTATTGTTCTTGGGGCTGCCATAGCCACCTTTGGTATTCACAATATCCACCAGCGGACCGGTATCACAGAAGGGGGCGTCATTGGCGCCATGCTGCTGGTGGAGCATTGGCTGGGTTTTTCTCCGGCTTACATCACCCCTGTGCTGGACGTGGCCTGCTATCTGCTGGCCTTCAAATACCTGGGGTTTTCCTTTATCCGCACCTCTGTGCTGTCCACAGCCTGCGTGTCCCTGTTCTACAAGCTCTGGGAACAGTTCCCGCCTATGCTGCCGGATCTGTCCGATCATCCCCTGGCAGCGGCCGTGCTGGGCGGATTGTTCGTGGGTGTGGGCGTGGGGCTCATTGTGCGGCAGGGAGGCTCTTCCGGCGGGGATGACGCCCTCGCCTTGGTGATCTCCAAGGTAACTCGGTGGCGGCTGTCATTTGCCTACCTCTTCACCGACCTGACAGTGCTGCTGCTCTCCCTTTCATACATTCCAATCACCCGTATCGCCTTTTCCCTGGTTACTGTCACGCTGTCTTCGTTCCTCATCGACAAAGTGACAGCCTTTCAGCTGCCCCGCTCTAAACAGTGTGAGGAAGGCGTGTAAATTCCTCCATATGAAATAACCAAGCGCCCCTGTCCATCACAGACAGGGGCGCTTGGTTATTTCCGTAGAAATCTAGGCCGGCTTCATTTCACAAAGATGCAAATTCTATGCAAATGGTTCACCCATTCACATAGAGCTTTCTTATTTCCCGTTTACTTGGCATAGGTCAGTATTTTTGCAATACTTCTTTATGCTTCTCTGCCTTAAGGCCCCTCTTTCTATTTGCTGTTTCGCTTACGCTGCCTCCAAGCAGGAGAGCATGTTCATCAGCAGCGTTACACCTTCGGCACGGGTGAGGGTGTTTTGAGGGCCCACGGTGCCGTCTGTGTAGCCGGCAAGAATGCCCAGGTCCTGTGCCTTGGCCAGGGGCGCCCGCGCATAGGCGCTGATTTGGTCCGCATCGGTGAAATCCGGTTCTTCCGCTTCGGAGAACACCCCTTGGCTTTCTAGGTATTGGATCATCATGGTGGCGGCCTGCTCACGGGTGACACGGGACTGAGGGGCAAACTCCGTGTCGGAAATGCCCTGAACCACTCCGTTGTCATAGGCCCAGCTCACGGCTCCCGCGTACCAGTCCTCAGGGCGGATGTCCTCAAAGGGCAGAGACTCCGGCGAGGCATCTTCTCCGCCTGCCGCCTTGTACAGCACTGTGGCGAACATGGCCCGGTCCATCGTGCCAGAGGGCTCGAAGAAGGCCTCCGATACGCCAGAGACGATTCCCAGATCGGCTGCCTGCATCACGTCCTCCAGATACCAGGCGTCTCCCCGCAGATCCACAAAACGATCCCCCTCAAACAGCGCATAGATGCGGGTGTCGCCTGTGGGGGTCAAGGTGTAGGATGGCTCCTGGCTGAGGAGCACCCTGTTGGGAGAGTACCACCCCACCACGGGCAGGTCGCCCGCAGAGGAGAGGGTGGTCTCTTCGCCCCACACACAAGTGCCGCCGCCCTCCACCTGCCCAGAGCGGGAAGGGATCACCGTCACATTGGCAACACGCACCCGGGGCGCGTCCACGGGGAGCATGCTGGCGTCCCGGGGGCCATTGGCGGATGTCTCCTGCTGGTAGCGCCAAGCGTTGTCCATGGAGATACCAAAATGGTCGTAGAGGATGTAGCCGTAAATCTCTTTGGAGCGCCAGTCCTGCTGGCCGTCGAAGATGTAGTTCTTCCCGCCCAGCCGCAGCTCGGTCCAACCGTGGTGGCCCGTCCAGGTGCCGATGCGCAGGATGCCCGTGTGGACGTAGCTCTCCACCCCCACATACCGGGCCATCACCGCGAAAAGGATGCCCCAGTCGTAGCACACGCCGGTGCGGGCTGTCAGCATGTGATAGGCACGATAGATCATGTCGATGGGATAGGCCTGGGGAAGGCCGGTCTCATAGGTCAAGTCATAGGTCAGCGTAAAGCAGTCGTAGGCCGGGGCGTAGTTCTGCGAGTACCCGTTCCAGCTGTAGTCGATGTTGTTTACAGTCCATTCGTACAGGCCCTTCAGGGTGGTGTAGGTATCTTTCCCTCTGTAAGGGGCCACCAGTTCTTCCAGCATCCGGTCCAGCTCCACGTAGCCCGTTTTTTGGGGGTAGAGCGGCTCCGCGTTCATCAGTGCCTTAACTTGATCCAGGCTCATGGCGTCCCCAGCGGCGCTGGCGCTCACCGGCAGCGCCGTCAGGCACAGGAGCACCGCCAATAGCAGGGCTGCCAGGCGGCAGTGCTTTTTCCTCATACAATATCCCTCCTCGGTAGATCGGAATTCTTTTCCGCCGTATAAGAAAAGAATACTGCACAGTGCATGGAATTGTCAATTGGTTTGGCGGGAATTTGTCCATGTTTTGTGAAAGGGGAGAGGGCGCCCCGTGGGTGAGGCATTCCTGCGCGCCACGAAAACCTGCGTAAGTATGAGAACGCCCATCCGGGTGCTTTTTTCATGCCCGCGGCAGGCTCCCAGAGGAATTGGCTGGTTTGGCGAAAAACAGTCCGGATTTTTTACTTGCAAAAAATAGACATAAATAAAATTATGTGTTATAATCCAGACAAGAAATTCAAAGAAGGGGCATGCCCCTTCTCCTGTTGGGTTCCCAACAGGACCTATCTATGTGATGCGTAAAGGAGGAAACGCAGATGAAAAAACTCATGTCCGTGTTGCTGGCATTGGTTCTCGTGCTGGCAATGGTCCCTGTTGCGGCGAGCGCGGCGGAGGGGGATGTAGAACTGCCTGATGGCTATACGCAGCAAGTGCCAGCCGATCGGATGACTACCGAGCTGGTTTCAGGCGTGACAGCCACAGTAGAAGACGGTGCCGTTGCCTACACGGTGGATTCCAAGGGAGATACTTCTGACTGGGATCAGGAATCCGGTGTAGGTAGCACGGATACCTACACCTATGTTGGTCTCTATATCAACATTCCTGAAGGAGCAACATCCCTTGAAATCAATGATGAGGGCGATGCTGAGAGCATGCACCCTGTGGACAGCGCCTTTTTACAAAATGGAAAGTTCCAGCATTGGTTCCCCGTCGCCAACAAAGTGGGAGATAATAATTATTCTCTCTTCTACGGTGGCCGGGAGTACACTTTGCTTCTGGATTGGCAGAATGCAGAAGGCACCTCAATTCAAAAGGAATATGTCAAGGTAACTCGTGACTTGTCCGCTGAGTTGGCCGTGGCAAAAGTAGGTGACTATACCTACGAAACCTTAAAGGACGCCATTGCTGCTGCTAAGGAGAATGACACGGTCACCCTGCTGCGTGATGTAGATGATGCAGTTGGTATTTCTGTGCCCGAAGGGAAAAATTTTACACTCGATTTTGATAATCACACCTATATTCTCTCAGGTCCTGGTGCTGGTTCTACCAACACAGAAACAAATGGTTTTCAGCTTTTGAAAAATTCAACGATTACAATGAAGCGTGGTGTTGTTCGGATTGCAGAAAATGCTAATAATATCAAGCGTATCATTCAGAACTATGCTGATTTGACCTTAGAGAATATGACTTTCTATTCTGAAAATCAGGTAGGTGGTGAAGATTATGCTCTTAGCTTTAATAATGGTAATGTTTCCTTTAAAGGAAACACTAGCATCATTATGAGTGATGAGAACGCAATTGCCTTTGATGTGTGTGAGTTTGGTTCTTATCCTTCTGCGAAAGTTACATTTGATGAGAACTATACGGGAGAAATTGGTGGTACGATCCGCTATGATGCCGATGACTCTTCGACTCATAGAATAACGATTAAAGGGGATGGAACCTTTAAAAATATTGAAACGACATCGAAGGCTACAAATGTTGCTAATGAAGCCATTGTTGTCAGCGGCGGCACTTTCTCTGGCGATGTTGGCCCCTATCTGGATTCTGGTAAGACTCAGGATGAAAAGGGTGAGGTTGTTCCGGCAGAGGGAACCACGTATTTCAGCATCTACACTCCCGCGAACATGGTCGTGGGCCAGACGTTGGAGACGGGTGCCACATTAGTTGGACCTTCCGAGGGAATCAGTGATAATGTTCGCATTAAAATTGATGTAACTAAGCCTGAAGGTTCCGCTCCTCAAATTATGGCAACTGATACCTCCGGTACGCAGTATAATTTGGCAGAAGTGGGATATTGGGGCCCTGAGACCGGCTTCCCGCTGCCCCCGAACTATAAGGCGACCACTCCTCTGGTAATTTCCTTTGACAAGGCAGGAACCTATACCGCTACCTTTAGCCTGGTAGACGCTACTAATCAAGAGACAGTTTATGCCTCTGACACCCGTACCATTACCGTGGCGGATGCTTACAAGTTCGAGGTGAGCGCTCCCACCACTATGACTGTCGGGGAGACGGAGGATGCCACTGCCACACTGATTGGCGATGCCAATGCACCTTCGCATACAGCCTATATTACTGTTAAGGTAGAGGGCCCTGACAATTCTCGCCCCCAAATTTTGGCAACTGATACTGCGGGCAATGAATATAACTTGGCTGAAACTGGTAACTGGGGACATCCTGGGTTTGAAGTGAAGGCTGGTTATAAGGCCGTTACACCTCTGAAGCTCACCTTTGATGTAGCTGGCACCTATACAGCTACCTTCCAATTGGTAGATACTAAGAATGAAAATGCCGTGCTCGGTTCTGGTAGCTTCACCATTACAGTCAACACCCCCGGCGGCACACCCTCCGAGCCGGAAGAGCCCACCTGGCCCTTTGAGGACGTGACGGAAGGGGACGACTGGTTCTATGACGCTGTTGCCTATGTGTACGAGAACGGCATCATGGCTGGCACCGACGAGACCATCTTCGATCCCTACATGGAGCTGGATCGCGCCATGGCCGCCCAGCTGTTCTACAATCTGGAAGGCAAGCCTGCTGTGACCGGTGATTCCACCTTTACCGACGTGACCTCCGGCCACTGGGCTGTGGACGCCATCACTTGGGCTGCCCAGAACGACATCGTGGCGGGCATCGGCGGCGGTCTGTACGACCCCGACAGCAACGTGACCCGTGAGCAGTTCGCTGTGATGCTGTACAAGTACGCCCGCTTCAAGGGGTATGACTTGACGGCTACTGGCGACCTGACCCAGTTCCCGGACGCTGGCAGCATCAGCAGCTGGGCGGAAACCGCCCTGAGCTGGGCCAGTGGCAAGGGCCTGATCAACGGCCATGAGGATGGCACTATCGACCCCAAGGGCAGCACTATCCGTGCCCAGGCGGCCAGCATCATGGCGAACTTCGACCAGAACGTGGCCAAATAAAAAGAACATAGCACACAAAAAATGGCTCCCGAAAGGGAGCCATTTTTGCTGTGTTCCGGCAGCTTTCCGGAAGCCTTTGGCGTTGCGCCGGCGAATGTGTTGCTCTATCAGGAATACCACTGGAAAACAGGGGAGTGCAGGTTCGCTCCGCGGATAAGGTACAATAAGTTTCGCAAATTGAAAAGCAAATAAAAAGAGACATGGTTT
>UQRL01000013.1 GCA_900543555.1 uncultured Oscillospiraceae bacterium
TCCCACAGGGCATAGCCATACGGCTCGATGACCATGCAGCCCTTCACGCTGGAGTAATCCATCAGCTCGGCCTTCTTCACCACATCGGTGTACCACTGGGAGAAATCCTCCTCCATAGAGGTGATATCTTCCACCAACTTTTTCTTTTGCTGTGCCATGATAAAACAAGTCCTTTCGGGCAGATTTCGTTTCTCCGTCCATTATATATGGACGGGGGCGGTTTTGCAAGAAAAAAAGCGCCCGGGCCTGGGCCCGGGCACATAATTCTGCGTTTTTCTTTGTGAAAATGAGAAGGTTTTTACACCTTAGAGTGGCCCTCGATGTACTCCACCAAAGCGCCAACCGTCTTGATGTTTTCCACTTCCTCGTCGGGGATTTCCACCTCAAATTCATCCTCAATGGACATCAGCAGGTCCACAACGTCCAGGGAATCCGCGCCCAGGTCGTCTGCAAGCGTGGTCTCCGCAGTGATGGAATCCTCCTCCACATCGAACTGCTCGCTCAGAATCGCCTTGACTTTTTCTAACACCATTTCTCGTTCCTCCTAAAAAATTGTTTCGTGAGAATGCTTAGGGGCAGCGGGTATCCAGATATGGACAAACCCCGTCATTTTGTGATACAATCCATTCGGCTGGCGGTTTCGCCGCAGGATGTATCTGTCACTATCATTTTATTGACTCCATTCTGCTTTGTCAACTATGAATTCAAATTTTTATGATTTTCTGGGAAGGGACGGGAATCTATGAAACTTCAGCACGCCGCTGTCATCGGCCACCCCATTGGACACACCATGTCGCCGTTTATTCATAAGCGCCTCTTTACCTTAGAGGGGCGCTCTGTCTCGTATCAGGTGCTGGATGTGCCGGACCTGTCCGCTTCCCTTCCCGCCCTGCGGTCTTTGGACTGTTTCAACGTCACCATCCCCCACAAAGGCGCCATCATCCCCTTTCTGGATGAGCTGGAGGAAAACGCGCGCCGGTTCGGTTCGGTAAACACGGTGAAGGTGGAAGCAGGGCGCATGAAGGGCTACACAACCGATGGGGCCGGCTGCTACAAAGCCCTGGAGAACCACGGCGTGGATTGTTCCGGCCGGGTGCTGCTGCTGGGCAATGGCGGCGCTGCCCGGGCCATGGCTTTCGAGGCTGCCGTCCGCCAGCGAGATTTGGATTTGACCGTTGCCTGCCGGGAAAGCTCCCAGCCTAAAGCGGTGGCGCTGGCACAAGGGGTGGCAGCCTTCCTGCGGGAGCGGGGCGACAGGGCTTTCCGCCTCAGCGTAAAAACCTATGAGGAGCTGGAGGAGGAGAGCCTGCCCGGTCATTCCGCGCTTGGTTTTGACCTGCTGCTCAACGCCACAAGCGTGGGCATGTACCCAAACACCGGGGAAAGTCCTGTATCGGGCGCTGTTCTGTCCCGCTGCGCCGCTGTGTTCGACGCAGTGTACAACCCCGCCCAAACGGAGCTTCTAAGGCTGGCAGGGCAGGCGGGGGCAAAAACCATTGGCGGCATGGAGATGCTGGTCTATCAGGCGGTGGCCGCCCACGAGATCTGGTATGGCTCCCGCTTCCGCCAGGAGGACATTGCCCTCCTTTGCCAAGATGCCCAAGAGGAACTCTCCCGGATTTTCCCGGGAAAAGAAACGGAGAAGGGGAGGGGTGCGCAGTGAGCGAACCGGAGAAACAGCGATCCCGCAGAAGGCGCCGGCGGCCCCCCATAAAAAAGGGGGCGCCTGCCGCTGCCGCACAGAAGGAGGGCCAGGCTCCCCTTTCCGGGAACATTGTCCTCTGCGGCTTTATGGGCTGCGGCAAGACCAGTGTGGGAAAGCGGGCCGCAAAGCTGCTGGGGCGCCAGTTCTGCGATTTGGACAGCTATATCGAGCGGAAGGCGGGCATGACCGTCTCAGAGATCTTTGCCCAGGAAGGCGAGGCTGGTTTCCGCGCCCGAGAGACCCAAGCGGCGGAAGAAGTGGCTTCCATGCAGGGAATGGTCATTGCAAGCGGGGGCGGCACAGTCCTCTCGCCGCAGAACGTGGAAGCCTTCCACAGGCATGGGGCGAAGATCCTCTTCTTGGATGTTCCTGTGGCCGCCCTACAGGAACGGCTGAAAAACGACAAACGCCGGCCCCTGCTCCAGGTTCCGGACCGGCGCCAGGTTATTGCGGAGCTCCATGAAAAACGGGCTCCCCTGTACCGGGCCGCCGCGGATATCGTGGTCGACGGAGGCGCTCCCGCTATAGTGGTGGCCAAACGGGTGGCGCAGCTCTTTCAGTAAGCTCTGTTGCTTTACTGCTTTTTGGGGATGAAGCAAAATTCTTGACAAATCCTGTCCGGCGTGATAAGATAATTGCAGTTTTCAAAAATTGGGAGGAACACAGAAGGTATGATTTCCCATTGCACACAGCGATTTAGCTATTATTTTAGCTTGAGCCTGCGATTTATGGCCCAGGCTTTTTCTGCGTGGGATCATATCGGCTGCGTTGCTCATCAAAAGCATGGGAAAGGCCCAGTCCAAGGCGGCGCGTGAGCGCCGGCAGGGGAAGAGCGGCTGGCAGGGGTTTCTGCCAGGCCCGGCGCTTCTCTTGTTTGGAAAGGTCTTTCAAGGTTAAAAAACATGCTGGGTAGGCGGAGCCGTTGGGCTCCGCTTTTTTGTTTCATTTTTGTGAAAGGAAGGAAACACAATGATCATCGTACTCAAGCCCCATCAAAAGCAGGAGGTCGTGGACAACTTCATCCAAAAACTCACCAGCCACTATGATGTGCAGGTGAATACCTGGGTGGGTACCCAAAGCACGGTGCTGGGATTGATTGGCGACACCACCGCCATCGACGCGGAGTATATCGAAGCCCAGGATTTTGTGGAGAGCGTCAAGCGGGTACAGGAGCCCTATAAAAAAGCCAACCGGAAATTCCATCCGGACAACACCGTCATCACTCTGCCGGGAGGGCAGAAAATCGGCGACGGGCATCTGGCCTTGATTGCTGGGCCCTGCTCTGTGGAAAGTGAGGAGCAGATCTGCTATGTGGCTGAAAAAGTGAAAGAGTCCGGGGCCCAGTTCCTCCGGGGCGGCGCCTTCAAGCCCCGCACCTCTCCCTACGCCTTCCAAGGCATGAAGGCTGAGGGCCTGGAGCTGCTCTCCGAGGCCAAGAAAAAGACCGGCCTGCCCATCGTCACAGAGATCATGAGCATCGAACACCTGCCCCTGTTCGAGGACGTGGATATCATCCAAGTGGGCGCCCGGAACATGCAGAACTTCGAGCTTTTAAAACAGCTGGGCAGGCTTCACAAGCCTATCCTGCTCAAGCGGGGTCTGGCCAATACCATCGAGGAGCTGCTGATGAGCGCTGAGTACATCATGGCAGAGGGCAACGAACAGGTCATCCTCTGCGAGCGGGGCATCCGCACCTATGAGACCTTCACCCGCAACACTTTGGACATCTCCGCGGTGCCGGTGCTGAAGAAACTATCTCACCTGCCGGTCATTGTGGACCCCAGCCACGCCTCCGGCATCAACTGGCTCATCGAGCCCCTGGCCATGGCGGCAGCTGCCATCGGCGCGGACGGCCTCATCATCGAGGTCCACAACGACCCCAGCCACGCCCTGTGCGACGGCGCCCAGTCCATCACCCCCGCCCAGTTCGACGCGCTCTCCAAAAAGGTCTCGCAAGTTTCCAGCCTGGTGCACAGCCTGTAAGGGGAGGAACCAATGAAGATTGTTATTGTAGGCCTGGGCCTGATTGGCGGCTCTATCGCAAAGGCATTGAAGCAGAACACCCCTCATCAGGTGCTGGCTATGGATACCAATGAGGACGTGCTGCTGGACGCCTGCTCCTGCGGGGCCATCGACGGAAAGGCCTCTCTTTCGGATCTGGAACAGGCGGAACTGGTGTACCTAGCCATCTATCCTGAGGACATCCTAGAATTTGTCCGCCAGTATGGGGGCAGGTTGAAGCATGGCTGCATCCTGACGGATACCTGCGGTATCAAGCAGGAGATTTGCGCCGCCATGGAGGAACTCTCCCAAAATGCCCCCTACACTTTTGTGGCGGGCCACCCCATGGCAGGAAAGGAGCAGAGTGGCTTTTCCGCCAGCGACCCCAGCATCTTCGCCGGGGCATCCTATATCCTGGTGCCGGGCAGCGCCGCGCCGGAAGCGGTGGAAAGGGTGGCTTCCCTGGCCAGGCAGATGGGGTTCGGCCGGGTGGTACGGGTCACGCCCAAAGAGCACGACCAGAACATTGCCTTTACCTCCCAAGTGCCCCATGTGCTGGCCTGCGCCTATGTGCTCAGCCCCCGCTGCAGGAGCCATCAAGGCTTTTCCGCCGGCAGTTACCGGGATGTCTCCCGGGTGGCCAACATCAACGATGCGCTGTGGAGCCGCCTGTTTCTGGACAACCGGGAATGCCTTTTGGAAGAGCTGGACGAGCTGCTTGGTAACCTGGAAAAATTTCGGGAGGCAGTCGCCGGAGGAGACGAGGCCGGGCTGCGGAAGCTGCTAAAAGCGGCGGCGCAGATCAAACAGGAGGTGGGCTGAGGCCCGTCCCCACAGAAAGGATGGTAGTTATGAAGCTGGATGTACGCACGGCGCAGCCCTACAGCGTCTTTATAGAGAACGGCGTGCTGGACCGGGTGGGTGAGATTGCCCGGGAGAGCCGCAAGCCTGGCGCCAAAGCCATGGTCATCAGCGACTCCAACGTGTTTCCTCTATACGGGGAGCGGGTCAAGGCCTCTCTGGAGCGGGCAGGATTCCCGGTAAGCACCTTTGTGTTCCCCGCCGGGGAGCCCCAGAAGCAGATCAGCACCGTGTGCGACATGTACCGGGCCCTTTCCGAGGCGGGCTTTACCCGCACGGATTTCATCGTCACCCTGGGCGGCGGCGTGGCCGGGGATATGGGCGGCTTCGCGGCGGCCACTTTCCTGCGGGGCATGGCCTTCCTACAGGTGCCCACCACCCTGCTGGCCCAGGTGGACGCCAGCGTGGGGGGCAAGACCGGCGTGGACCTGCCCTTTGGCAAGAATTTGGTGGGGGCCTTTCATCAGCCCTTCGCCGTGGCCGCGGACCCCCAGGCCCTGAAGAGCCTGCCGGAACACTTTTTCCGGGACGGCATGGGGGAGGTCATCAAATACGGCTGTATCGACGACGCCCCCTTGTTCAAGGCCCTGGAGGCCGGGACGGCTCTGCAGGACCTGGAAGATGTGCTTGCCCGGTGCGTGCGGAGTAAAATCCGCTTTGTGGAGGAGGACACCCGAGACACCGGCCGCCGCATGATTTTGAATTTTGGCCACACCTTTGGCCACGCCCTGGAAAAGCTCCACAACTTTCAAGAGCTATCCCACGGGGAGGCGGTGGGCATCGGAATGGTGATGGCCTGCCAGGTGGGGGAGAAGCTGGGCGTCACCCCGGCGGGCACGGCGGAACGGGTGCGGGAAGTACTGAAGCGTTACGGCCTGCCCACCCAGGACCGGTTTACCTGGGGGCAGGTTGTGGAGGCCACCGCGCTAGACAAGAAAAGCGATGGCAGCACCCTGCGGCTCATCCTCCTTTCTGCGATCGGGGAAAGCCGCATCCATCCCATAGACCGGGAAGAACTGCTGGGGCTGCTGTAAAGGAGGGATTTTTGTGGCACAAGTGATCTATGGAAACACCTTTAGCGGGGGAAGCATCCAGGTGCCTCCCAGCAAAAGCGCCGCCCACCGCCAGGTGCTCTGCGCTGCCCTCTCGCGGGGGAGGTGCTCCGTCTCCAACGTGGATATGAATGAGGATATCAAAGCGACGGTGGCGGCTGTAACGGCCCTGGGCGTGCAGGCCCGTTACGATGACGCCTCCTCCCTTCTCACGCTGGACGCCTCTGGACTGGGCGGGCAGAACGCTGTCATCGACTGTGGGGAATCCGGCTCTACCCTGCGGTTTTTGATCCCCATTGCCGCGGCCCTGGGGGTCTCCGCTCGGTTTGAGGGCCGGGGCAGGCTCCCTTACCGGCCCTTGGGAGTGTATAAAGAGCTGCTCCCCGCCCATGGGGTGGCGTTTTCCTCTCAGGGCGGGCTGCCGCTGGAAATTTCCGGCAGGCTGAAAAGCGGAGTGTACCGGCTGCCAGGGGACGTGAGCTCTCAGTTTATCACGGGCCTGCTGTTTGCCCTCCCTCTTTTGGAAGGGGACAGTGAAATTGTCCTGACCTCCCCGCTGGAGTCCAAGGGCTATGTGGATCTGACCCTTTCGGTGCTGCGGGAGTTTGGGGTTGCGGCCCAAGAGACAGCCCAAGGCTGGAAGGTTTCGGGTGGGCAGCGTTACACCGCCCGGAATACCCGGGTGGAAGGGGATTGGTCCCAGGCGGCGTTTTTCCTGTGCATGGCAGCCCTCTCCCCGCAGGGAGCGCAGGTGGAACTGCAAGGCCTTAGGAGGGATTCCCTCCAGGGGGACAAGGCTTGTGTGGACCTGTTCCGGAACTTTGGCCTGGAAATCTCTGGGCGGAGGGACTCTTTGCTGGCCTGGAACCCCCGGGCAGGGGAGCCCTATGGAGGGCTTCGTGGCTTTCCTATCGACGCCTCTCAGATTCCAGACATGGTGCCCGCGTTGAGCGTGTGCGCCGCGTTGAGCCGGGGAGAGACCCGTATCTACAATGCGCAGCGGCTTCGCTTGAAGGAGAGCGACCGTTTGGCTGCTATGGCAGAGGCGCTTACCGGTTTGGGGGGACAGGTTCGGGCAACAGCCGACGGCCTGTTGATCCAGGGAGTGCCCCAGCTGGCAGGCGGCATTGCCCAAGGGAAAAACGACCACCGGGTGGTGATGGCTTTGGCGGCAGCAGGGCTGCGCTGTGAGAAAGGGCTGTCTGTCACGGACGCCCAGAGTATCCGGAAATCCTATCCCGGCTTTTTCAGGGATTTTATCAAGTTAGGAGGGTTCGCTCATGTCCTCGACCTGGGGTGAGCATATCAGAATATCAATCTTTGGCGGCAGCCATACAGAAGCCATCGGCGTGAATATGGACGGGCTGCCCGCGGGGGAGGCCATTGACTGGGAGCAGGTCCTGGCACAGATGGCCCGCCGGGCCCCTGGGCAGGACCCCACTGCCACCCGCCGCAAAGAACCCGACCAGCCCCAGGTGCTCTGCGGGCTTTTGAACGGCGTTACCACCGGCGCGCCCCTTTGCGCCATCATTGTGAATCAAAACCAGCGCTCTAAAGATTACGAGGGGTTGCGGGTGCGGCCACGGCCCAGCCACGCCGACTACACCGCCTATGTGAAATACGGCAACCACCATGATGTTCGGGGAGGGGGACACTTCTCCGGGCGGCTGACGGCGCCGCTGGTGTTCGCTGGGGCCGTTGCCCGCCAGATTTTGTCCCGCCGGGGAATACAGGTCGCCTCTCATGTGGCCTCCATCGGAGAGGTGGAGGACACACCTTTCGACCCGGTGAGCGTTCCAGCAGAGCTTATGGAACGCCTGAGCAGCGTGTATTTCCCCGTCATCCAAAAGGACGCCAAGGAGAAAATGCGGGAGGTGATCGAGGCCGCCCGCATGGATTGTGACAGCGTAGGCGGCACCGTAGAGTGTGTGGTCACCGGCCTGCCTGTAGGGGCGGGTAACCCCATGTTTGACGGGGTGGAAAACAAAATTGCCTCCCTTTGCTTCGGCATCCCCGCGCTGAAGGGGATTGAATTTGGATCCGGCTTTGCCGGCTCCCGCCGCCGCGGCAGCGAGAACAACGACCCATTCTATTACGATGAAAACGGGCGTGTAAAGACCCGCACCAACCATTCCGGCGGCATCCAAGGAGGCATTACGAACGGAATGCCCCTTGTGTTCCGTTCCGCTTTTAAACCCACTGCCTCCATCGCCCAGGAACAGGATACTGTGGATCTGACCACTGGCGAAACTGTCAAGCTGGTTATCAAGGGGCGCCACGACCCCTGCATTGTGCCGCGAGCCGCCGTAGCGGTGGAAGCTGCAGCCAGCGTGGCAGTTCTGGAGCTTCTGGCGGAGAGCGGCCTGTTGTGAGGACAGAGGGCGCCGCCCACATATAACGCCCGTCCTTTTCAATCATCGTGCAAGGAGGATTTTCTGTGGAACCATCGGATTACCAAGCCCGGCTAGGAGAGCTCCGGGATGAGATCGACCAAATTGACAGCCAGCTGCTTCCTCTGTTCCTGCGCCGCATGGCCTGTTCCCAGCGGGTGGCCCAGCTGAAGGGAGAAGCGGGCATGCCCGTGTTTGCCCCGCAGCGGGAGCAGGCCATCCTGGAAAAAGTGCGGACAGAGGCCGGGGAAGAAGGGGGGGCCGCCGCCGCGCTGTACGCTTCCATCATGGCCATCAGCCGGGCAAGGCAGCATCAAATGCTCCAAGGAGGGGGCCCCATCCGGGAATTGGAGAGGGCCGCTGCCCGCGCCCTTTCCACCAAAGGGGCCAAGGTAGTCTGCCAAGGCGTGCCAGGGGCCTTCTCCCATAAAGCGGCATTGCGCTTCTTTGGGCAGCTTGACCCGGAATTTGAGCCTACCTGGAAGCAGGTCTTTGAAGATGTGCAGACGGGGAGGGCGGATTTCGGAGTGCTTCCGGTGGAGAATTCCGCCGCCGGCTCGGTCACGGGCGTGTACGATCTCATTCTCCGCTACCGTTTTTATATTGTAGGGGCAGTGGATGTAAAAGTGGAGCATTGCCTTGCTGTGGGAAAAGGAACAGGCGCTGTCACAGGTGCGGTGTCCCATCCGCAGGCCCTGTCCCAGTGCAGCGATTATCTGGAATCCCATGGCCTGCGTGCGGTAGAGTGGTCCAATACAGCTGCCGCTGCCCGCCATGTGGCAGAGGACTGCCCGCCCGGCCTGGCAGCTATCTGCTCCCGGGAGGCAGCGGAGGAGTATGGCCTGACGGTCCTGAAAGAAGGGATCCAGAACGAGGCGGAGAACACCACCCGGTTCATCATCATCGCCAAGGAGGCCGTCCTGCCAGAGGAAGCAGGCAAGATCAGCCTTTGCTTTTCCCTTCCCCATGTGACGGGGTCTCTTTCCAGCGTTCTGGAGCGTTTTTCCATGGCAGGGCTGAATTTGACGAAGATCGAGTCCCGGCCGCTGCCCGGGAAAAATTTCGAGTACGATTTCTACCTGGACTTCACCGGGAATATCCACCAGCCCCAGACGCTGGATTTAATCTGCGCCCTTTACGACGAACTGCCCCGGTTCTCGTTTTTGGGAAATTACATCGAGCTTTAACCGCTACCGCCATGGCCTTGACCGGCCTTATGAAAGGAAGACCTGCATGAAAGATATCGTGTTGGAACGAGTGGAAAACCAAAACCAGATTGATACCCTTTGCTCCATCGCGCAAAGGGTTTGGCACGAGACCTTTGACCCCATTCTGCCCGATGGGCAGGTGGACTATATGATCGACAAATTTCAGTCGGACCATGCGGTGAAAGACCAGATGGCCCATCAGAACTACCGCTATTATCTGGCTAAGCTGAATGGAGAGTACGCCGGATTTGTGGGCTTTGCGCCCCGCTATCAGGGCCAGGAGGAGATGTATCTGAGCAAGGTGTATCTGCTTCCAGAGGGCCGCCATCAAGGCGTGGTCAAGGCCATGTTCGACCTGGTGGAGCAGGAAGCCAGAAACGAGGGGCTTTCCAAGATCCGCCTGACTGTGAACCGCCACAACACCCATGCCGCCCAGGTCTATGAGCACTACGGCTACGAGACCGTGGAGGAGGCCGCCGCCGATATTGGCTGCGGCTACGTCATGGACGACTATATCATGGTGAAGCGCGTATGAGGCCGGGAGAAGCACTGGAGTCCCTGTCCCGGGACCAACTGTTGGAGCTGATTGCAATTTATTCCAAAAACTGGCTGGCTATGGATGGGGTATGGTTTCAGTCTGTAGAACGGAAATATGGAATGGACGAGGCCATGTACCACGATGTGGAAGCCTGGAAACGCTTCACTGTCACAGAGGCACGGCGCATCAAGAAGTTTCTGGGCCTGCCGGAGCGCCCCGGCCTGGAGGGCCTGGCCCAAGCGCTGCAATACCGGTTTTATGCCAACCTCAGCCGCTATGAGCTCTCCCTCCAAAACGGCAGACTGCTGTACCGTGTGCTGGAATGCCCTGTTCAGCAAGCGCGCACCCGAAAGGGTATGGGCCTGCATCCCTGCAAGCCTGCCGGACTTGCTGAGTACGCCGGGTTTGCCCAAACCATAGATGACCGGATTTCCTGCCAGTGTGTCAGCTGCTATCCCGATGTCACGGAAGGGGGCTGTTCCTGCGCATGGTGTTTCCAATTGCAGGGGTAGTTTCCGGCGGACTGGGGATGACTGGGGATGTGTGAAATGACGAAAAACCGCAGGATATCAAGCTGGATTTCGCTGTTATAACGGCATTATATAAAAATTCGTGATTTTATATAAAATCATATTTGCCAGATGTCCTCAAAAAAATCCAGGACAGCTTTTGTTTCTCTGGGCATGCCGCTGAAGGTTTTTCCCCGCGGCATGCCGTTTTTTTGCTGTGGATTTGACATTTCCTTTGGTTGATGCTATGATGGAGCGCCTGTGGGACAGGCAGGTATAAAACACACGCACGTCCCATAGATATAAAACCGTAAAATCCATATCAGCTAAGGAGAAATGACGTATGAAACGGATTCTTTCCCTCTTTCTGACTGCCCTTATCTTGTCCGCCGGCGCTGCCACAATGGGGAGCGCTTCCGCTGCCGGGCTTTCCGAACACATTCAGGTGACCAGCTACGACCCGGGCATGGACTACACCGCCGCCATCCAGCGGGCCTTGCAGGATGGAAGCGCTTATGCTATGCAGGTGGGGGCCATTTATGAACAACAGCGCAACTTGAAAATCCGGGATCAAGGCCTGGACTTAGAAGAAACCACCTACTTTCAGGATTACACCACAGCAGAAGAAATTCTGCGGGCCATGGAGGAAGCGCAGAAGCCTTCCTATACCGAGGAGGATCTGGACCTTCTTTCCCGCATTATCTATGCGGAGGCGGGATGCACCTGGATCCCTGACTGGGTGCAGCGGATGGTGGGCAGCGTAGTGCTCAACCGTGTGGAGAGCTCTTACTACCCCGACACCATCCGAGAGGTGATCTACCAGCCCGGCCAGTACGCCCCCACCTGGGATGGCTCCATCTACAAAACGCCGGACGCCCGAACCATTGAAAATGCCCGCTATTTGCTGGAAAACGGGAGCATCTGCCCTGCCAATGTAGTGGGACAAAACTCCATCATCACGGGCAGCGGGGTCTACACTTCCTATTACGATTCCATTTTGGGAACCACCACATATTTCTGCTATTTATAAAAAGGACCGAATGGCACTTCCTCAAAAGGCCGGCAAATGCCGGCCTTTTCTCTTACTTGGGTTTTCCCTTCGTGAAAGAAGCCCGGCTTCTCCAAGAAAGGAGAGGCCGGGCTTCTTGAAAATTTTATTTGTTTTGCAGAGGCCCCCGCTTACCTGCCGGCGGGGAAAACCCGTTGAAGCGGCCTCCGCTTCAGACGCAGGCCGTCACTTTCCTTGCGGCGCATGTAAACGCTTTGTACCAGGCCAAAGCCCAAATACATACAGACAGCAGAAGAGCCCCCCGCGCTGAAGAAGGGGAGAGTTACGCCCATAGCGGGCAGCACGGCCAGGCACATGCCAATGTTGGAAATGGACTGCAGCGCAATGATGCCAAAATAGCCAAAGCAGACATATTTGCCCAGGTCATCCCGCGAGGAGTGGGCCACGTGGAGCGCTTTCAGCATAAACAGAAAAAGCAGCAGCAAAATCAGCGAGCAGCCTACAAACCCCAATTCCTCTCCCGCCACAGAGAAGATATAGTCGCTTTGTTGGAAGGGGACAATCCCGTCCGCCACCCGGCTGCCGTGGAACAGCCCCTGACCAGTGAGCTTTCCGCTTCCAATGGAAATGCGCCCTTGGTACTGCTGGTACCCATCATACATCTGCACATTGGGGTCATCCAGATTGAACAGGGCAATGAAGCGCAGCTTCTGATAATCCTCCATGACAAACTGCCACAGCAGGGGCAATGCCAGCAGGACAAGGCCTCCCAGAATGGCGAAATACCGCAGCTTCACCCCGGCAGCCAAGCTCATCACCACAAACATGGCAAAGAAAACGATGGCAGCGCCGGTATCCCCCTGAATCTCACAAAGGCCCATGGGGACCAGAGCGTGAACAGCCAGAAGCACTACATGCAGCGGCCGGTCAATCCAACCCCGCTTCCGCAGGGAATCCAGGTGCTTGGCAAAGGTCAGGATGAAGGCGATCTTCACTGCCTCTGAGGTCTGAAAGCTGAAGCCGCCAATATTGATCCAGGCCCGGGCGTCTACGCCGCCGCTGCCCAGCGCCCGGTCTCCGAACAAAGCGGTATAAATCATCAGAAAAACCGATGCCCCGGCAAACAGGTACCAAAAATTTGCCAGCTCCCCATAGTCCATCAGGGAGATGACAATGGCCCCAAGAATCCCCAAGGCCACAGCCATAGCCTGGGTGCGGAAATAGCTGCTCCCTCTGGCGCTGTCCACGCTGCGTAGCAGCAACAGGCTGTAGGCAGAAATTGCCGCCAGCAACAGCCACAGCAGGATATCCGCTCTTTTGATATAATTCCAAATGCCTTTAAAACAACTCTTTATCATAGCAATCCTATTCTTTCACGGGGGCTGCCATTCTACGCTGCCCACCCTATGCAAAGTCTCTCGAATTATGTCAAATCATTATACCATATCCACAGAAGGGCTTCAAGCTGTTTCTTTTGTAATAGCCCCGTTTTTTCCTCTTCCAGCCCTCGGGTGATGAAAGATGGCGTTTTGCAGCCTCCGCCGCACAATTTGATGTAAGAAGTAAAAAGGGATGCTTTCGGGCTTTACTATTCCTGAGAGATACTTTATAATGTAAAGGATCGAAAAAATCTATTTTTGGCCGTACAGCGGCCGGAAAGGTGTGGGGAAGCATGCTTTCTGACATTGAGATCGCCCAAAGCACAACGCTCAGGCCCATTGCGGAGATCGCGGCAGAGCTGGGTATCCAGGAGGACGAGCTGGAGCTCTACGGGAAATATAAAGCCAAGATCAACGAACGGGCCTTTGTCCGTCTGGCAGATAAGCCCAACGGCAAGCTGGTGCTGGTGACAGCAATCAATCCCACCCCAGCCGGTGAGGGGAAAACCACCACTACCGCAGGTTTGGGACAGGCCATGAAGAAGATCGGCAAAAACGCCATCATTGCCCTGCGGGAACCCTCTTTGGGGCCTGTGTTCGGCATCAAGGGCGGGGCGGCCGGCGGCGGCTATGCCCAGGTGCTGCCCATGGAGGACATCAATCTCCACTTCACAGGGGACATGCACGCCATCACCTCTGCCAACAACCTGTGCTGCGCCATGCTGGACAACCATCTGCAGCAGGGCAACACCTTGGGGATCGACCCCCGCCGCATCCAGATCAAGCGTTGCCTGGATATGAACGACCGGGCCCTGCGGAATATCGTCATCGGCCTGGGAGGCAAAATTAACGGCGTGCCCCGGGAGGACGGCTTTATCATCACCGTGGCCTCCGAGGTCATGGCCATCCTGTGCCTTGCCAAGGACATGAACGACCTGAAGGAGCGCCTGGGGAACATCCTCATCGCCTACACCTACTCCGGGGAGCCTGTCTACGCCCGGGACATCAAGGCCGAGGGCGCCATGGCCGCCCTGCTGCGGGATGCCGTGAATCCCAATTTGGTGCAGACCATCGAGGGCACCCCCGCCATTATGCACGGCGGCCCCTTTGCCAACATCGCCCACGGGTGCAACTCGGTGCGGGCCACCCGCCTGGCCTTGAAGCTGGCGGACTACTGCATCACGGAAGCCGGATTCGGTTCCGACCTGGGCGCGGAAAAATTCATGGACATCAAGTGCCGCATGGCTGGCTTGGCCCCCTCCTGTGTGGTGGTGGTGGCTACCGTGCGGGCGCTGAAATACAACGGCGGCGTACCCAAGGCGGAGCTTTCCGCAGAGAATGTCCCCGCGCTCGAGAAGGGCATTGTCAATTTGAAGGCCCATGTGGAGAACATGCAGAAGTTCGGCGTGCCGGTGGTGGTGGCCATCAACCGCTTCGGCACCGATACCGGTGCGGAACTGGCTGTTATCGACCGCTGCTGCCAGGAGCTGGGCGTTTCCTACGCCCTGTCCGAGGTGTTCGCCAAGGGCGGAGAGGGCGGCGTGGAGCTGGCCCAGACCATCTGCCGCGTCATTGAAGAGAACGAGGGCAAGACCCATTTTGCCCCCATCTATCCCATCGAAGCCACCGTGGAGGAAAAAATCACCGCCATTGCCCAGAAAATCTACGGTGCCAAGGATATAACCTTTACGGCTGCTGCCCAGAAGTCCTTGAAGGACATCAAGGCCCTGGGCGGGGACAGCATGCCCGTGTGCATCGCCAAGACCCAGTACTCCCTGTCCGATAACGCCAAGCTGCTGGGCCGTCCTACGGATTTCACCATCACCATCCGGGACCTGCGTCTTTCCAACGGCGCCGGCTTTGTGGTGGCCTATGCCGGTGATATTATGACCATGCCCGGCCTGCCCAAAGTCCCCGCTGCCGAAAAGATCGACGTGGATGAAAACGCTGTAATCCACGGTTTGTTCTGATATGGCAGAGCAGATAATCACTCATTCCCCAGAGGAGACGGCAGCCTTGGCCCAGCGCCTTGCGCAAGACCTGAAAGGCGGGGAGGTTGTGGCCTTTACCGGCGGCATGGGGGCGGGGAAGACCGCCTTTACCCGTGGGCTTGTCATGGGCCTGGGAGCCGGAGACGTGGTCTCCAGCCCCACTTTCGCCCTGGTCAATGAGTATCAGGGCCGTTTGACAGTGGAACACTTCGACATGTACCGGGTGGAGAGCTGGGACGACCTGTATTCCACCGGCTTTTTCGACTATCTTGGCTCGGATTGCATCCTGGTGATTGAGTGGAGCGAGAACATCGCCGGCGCCCTGCCTGAGGACGCGATCACCATTGATATCCAGCCGGGAGAAAGGGAAAATGACCGCGTCATCACCATCAGCGGCTGGAAAAAGGAGGGGAAGCCATGCTGATTCTAGGCATCGACTCCTCAGCAGGCCCTGCTTCCGCCGCTTTGGTGGAGGATGGCTGCCTGTTGGGTGAGTTTTATATTCACACAAAACAGACCCACAGCCAGACCCTGCTTCCCATGGTACAGCAGCTTCTGGCTTCTGCGGGGCGCTCCTGCGGGGACTTGGACGCCTTGGCCGTGTCTCACGGACCCGGTTCCTTCACGGGGGTGCGGATCGGCATTTCCTGTGTAAAGGGAATTTCCTTTTCTAACGATATTCCCTGTGTGGGGATCTCGACGCTGGAAGCCATTGCCTATGGAGGCTTGGCTGCGGAGGGAAGCGTGCTTTGCGCCGCAATGGACGCCCGCTGCGGCCAGGTGTATAACGCCTTGTTCCAGGTGGAGCACGGTGTCCTCCGTCGCCTTACGGAAGACCGCGCCCTTTCCATTGCGGAGCTGGAAACTCAGTGCCGCAGCTATGGGGAGCGCCTCCTTCTATTGGGGGATGGAGCCGCCTTGTGCCACAAGTCGTTTTCCGAGTGGGGGGCCCGGCTTGCCCCAGAAAATTTGCGGTTTCAGCACGCGGCTTCGGTGGCGCTGTTGGGAGAACGCTCTGTTTGCGAAGGACAAGCGGTTCCGGCAGCCGTTTTAGCCCCGGTGTATTTGCGGCTTCCCCAGGCGGAGCGGGAGCTGAAAAAGCGTTTAGGGCAGAAAGCCTAGTGTGCAGAACGGTTCTCAAAATATGATCATGCTTTGGAAAGGAGATTTCTCTATGAAATTAGCTCTTGGATGTGACCACGGCGGTTTTGAATTAAAAGAGGCGGTTCGCGGCTACTGTGAAGAGCGGCAGATTCCCTATGAGGATTTTGGCGCGTATAGCACAGAGTCGGTGGACTATGCCCCCATTGCTGCCAAAGCGGCGCGTTATGTAGCCTCTGGCCAGGCGGATTTCGGGGTGCTGATCTGTTCCACGGGGATTGGCATTTCTATGGCCGCCAACAAAGTCAAGGGCGTTCGGGCGGCCCTTTGCACGAATGAGTACTGCGCTGAGATGACCCGGCGCCACAACAACGCCAACATTCTCTGCATGGGCGGCAAAGTGGTGGATCCGCAGACGGCCTTAAAGCTGTTGGATATCTTTCTGCACACCGAGTTTGAAGGGGGCCGGCACCAACGCCGGATCGACCAAATCGCTCAGATCGAGGACGGAAAGCTGTAACACTTCACAATGTTTTTTTCGGGAGGAAACAAGTATGAAAATGGAAGCGTATCCCAATGTTTTTGTCATGGACCATCCCTTAATCCAGCACAAGCTGACTTTTTTGCGGGATGTTTCCACTGGCACGAAAAATTTCCGTGAACTGGTCAGTGAGATTGCCATGCTGATGTGCTATGAGGCAACCCGCGACCTGCCTTTGATGAACGTGGAAACAGTAACCCCCATGGAGAAAACCACTACACAGGTAATTGCCGGCCGGAAGCTGGCTTTTGTGCCCATCCTGCGGGCAGGCCTGGGGATGGTGGATGGCATGCTGAGCATGGTTCCCTCCGCCAAGGTGGGCCATATCGGCCTGTACCGGGACCACGATACCTTGAAGCCTGTTGAGTACTACAACAAACTTCCCCAGGATATTGAAGAGCGGGATGTAATTGTGCTGGACCCCATGCTGGCCACCGGCGGTTCCGCGATAGACGCCATCACTATCGTCAAGCGGAGCCATCCCAAGAGCATTAAGTTCCTGTGCGTTATTGCTGCCCCCGAGGGTCTGAAGGCCCTGACCGAGGCCCATCCCGACGTGCAGATCTACTGCGCCGCGGTGGATCGCTGCCTCAACGAGAATGGATACATTCTTCCTGGCTTGGGAGACGCCGGAGACCGGATTTTCGGCACACTGTGACAAAATGAAATAGGCAGGAATTGGGCGCGCCGCAGTCTGGAAGCGGCGCGCTTTTTCTGTGATGGGGATGTGAAATTTTTTAGAACCCTTTCAAATGCCTGGAAAATGTGGTATACTAGGGAGTCGATAGAGCATATTTATGCAATTCATCTGTATTTCTTTTACTTTTCATCCAGAAAGGGCACAGGAATGCCATGAGTGAAATGAAAACCCAGCGCCTCAGTGATTCGGTGGCGCTGCATACCTTTTCCGACTCCCGCTTTAAAACGATGAAGGTCTCGGTGAACATGCTGGTTCCCCTGCGAAAGGCCACTGCCGCCCGCAACGCCATTTTGCCAGCTCTTGTCAGCCGCGCCACCCGGGAATATCCCGACTACACCGCCCTAAACTGCCGCTTGGCCCAGCTGTATGGAGCTTCCCTGAGCAATAGCGTGCAGAAGGTGGGGGAATATCAGGTGCTCACCCTGTCCGCAGCGGGGCTTTCTAACCGCTATGCCTTTGGGGGAGAGGACATGTTCGCCCAGCTGACAGAGCTCCTCTTTGACGTGCTGTTCGACCCTCTAAAGGATGGTGAGGGCTTATTTCCGTTGGAGGGCTTCCAACAGGAACAGCGCCAAATGCTGGAGATGCTGGACGCCGAGTTCAACGACAAAATGACCTATGCCCACCGGCGCTGCGAAGAGCTGCTGTTCCAGGGGCAGAGGGCAGAGGTGGGCCGCTGTGGCACGCGAGAAGATGTGGAGGCCTTAGACCGGCGCCAGGTTACTGCCGGCTGGCAGGAGCTTTTGGAAAGCGCCCGAATTGAAATCTTTGCCCTGGGCGGCTGCAGCCCGGACCCAGAGCTGTTCCGCGCCCGTTTTTCCGGCTTGGGAAGCCCGCAGCCCATCGGACTGCTTGCCTACGAGGAGCCGGGGGAGGTCCGCCGGCTGGTGGAGGAGCAGCCCCTCTCTCAATCGAAGCTGTCCATGGCCTTCCGGGCGGACTACGCGCCGGAAGAAAAACGGCTTTTTCAATTGATGGCTGCGGTGCTGGGCGGTGTGCCCAGCTCTAAACTATTCCAGAACGTCCGGGAAAAAATGAGCCTTTGCTACTACTGTTCCGCTGGGATGGCGCCCAACAGCCGGGCCATGTTCATTGAAAGCGGCGTGGAGACCGAAAATCTGGAGCGTGCGGAAGAAGCTATTTACAGCCAGCTCCATGCCCTGCAAAGGGGGGATTTGACGGAGGAAGAGCTGCTCTCCGCCCAGCTGGCCCTGCAGAATTCCCTGCGCTCTGCCACGGATTCCCTGCCTGCTATCGAGGGCCTCTCCCTAGGCCAGCTTTTCGGCGGGCACGTGCTCTCTCCGGAGGAATCCATCCAGCAGCTCATGTCTTACACGAAAGAACAGGTGGTGGAGGCCGCCCGCAGGCTCCGTCCAGCGGTGGTGTATACCTTGAAAGGAGGCAGCGTCCATGAAGCCGAGGGTTGAGACTATCACCAGCAGCCAGGTGGGCGACAGCTATTACCGCATTCAGCACCCTACGGGGCTCACGATCCTTTTATACCCCAAAGAGCGCTGCAGCACAGCGTACGCCATGTTTGGCACTCGCTACGGTTCCATTGACAACTGTTTCCAGCGCGGAGATGAATCCCAGCCGGAACTGGTACCCGAGGGAATTGCCCACTATTTGGAGCACAAGCTCTTTGAAAGCGAGGAGGGCGACGCGTTCGACCGTTTTTCCAAGACTGGCGCCAGCGCCAACGCCTTTACTTCCTTTGACTCCACCAACTACTTGTTCTCCTCCACGGGCCAGATTTACGAGTCCCTGGAAATTTTGCTGGATTTTGTACAGTCTCCTTACTTTACAGAGGAAACCGTCCGCAAAGAGCAGGGCATTATCGGCCAAGAGATCAAAATGTACGACGACGACCCCCAGTGGCGGGTCATGTTCAACTATTTGGAGGCCATGTACCATGCCCACCCAGTGCGCCAGGATGTGGCCGGCACGGTGGAGAGTATCGCCAAGATCACGCCAGAGCTGTTGTACCGGTGCTATAACACTTTTTATAACCTGGGAAATATGATCTTAGCTTTGGCTGGGAATTTCCAGGTGGAGAGGGTGTTGGAGGTCTGCGATAGGATGCTGAAGCCTGCGGAGCCCCTGCCGGTCAAGCGAATCTTTCCCTTTGAACCGGATTCCGTGGTGACATCTTATATTCAACAGCAGCTGCCCGTGGCCTCTCCACTGTTTCAGTTCGGCTTTAAAGAGCCCTGGGCCAATCAGATCCGCACGGAAAAGGATGTGGCCGCTGTGGAGGTCCTTATGGAAACATTGGCCTCCGATGCGTCGCCGCTGTTCCGGGACCTGCTGGACCGCGGCCTTGTCAATGAGGCCAGCTTCTCTTATGAATATTTCGAGGGGAATGGCTACGCTACCCCCATGTTCTCAGGCGAGTCCAAAGACCCCCAGGCGGTTGCAAAGTCGATCCTGCAGGAGGTGCGGCGCTTTCAAAAAGAGGGCATCCCCCCAGAGGCTTTCGAGCGCTCCAAACGTTGCCTCTACGGGGAGATTGTTTCAGCCCTGAACAGCACGGGGAACATCGCAAACGGCCTGTCCAACATGGAACTGCGCGGGCGGGAGCTGTTCACCTATATCGACGCCCTTGCCCGGCTTCGCCCAGAGGATGCCGAGGAGAAGCTCCAACAGATTTTCCTGGAAGAGCAAAGCGTGCTCTCCGTGATTTTACCGCTGGAACCATAAACCTGCCAAAGGAGGACATAAAGCTATGACCTATAATGTCACGTTTCCCCATCTGGGGCTGGAGTTCAACATCAACCCGGTGGCTTTTTCCATCGGGAACTTCCATGTGTATTGGTATGGCATCATCATTGCGGCAGGGTTCCTGCTGGCATTGATCTATGCCAGCTTTAGCTGCAAGAAAATGAACATTGATATCAACCGTTTGTTCGATGTGGTTATTGTTGGCCTCATCACCGGGGTAATTTTCGCGCGGCTGTTTTATGTGGTCTTCTATCCCGGCGATAAATACTGGAAAAACCCCTTGGAGATCTTCCAGATTCACGACGGAGGCCTGGCCATCTACGGCGGCATTATCGGCGCTGTGGTGTTCGGCAGCCTGATGGCCAAGCTCCGCAAGCTGAAGGTCACCGCTGTTCTGGATATTGCGGCCCTGGGTTTCCTCATTGGCCAGTGTGTGGGCCGCTGGGGCAACTTTATCAACCAAGAGGCCTTCGGCTCCGCCACAGAGCTGCCCTGGGGCATGCACAGCGAAAATACCGCCGCTGTAGTGGATGGCAATGTGCACCCCTGCTTTTTGTATGAATCCCTGCTGTGCCTGCTGGGCTTTGTGCTTCTGCACTTCTTCACCCGCAGGTTCCGCCGCTATGACGGCCAGACCTTCCTGCTGTATATCGTCTGGTACGGTGCCTGCCGGTTCTTCATCGAGGGCTTGCGCACGGACAGCCTCATCATTCCCGGCACCAGCTTGCGGGTCTCTCAGGTGATCGCAGCGGCATGTGTGGTGGCTGGTATCGTTCTGCTCTTCTTGTTCCGGCACAGGACCAGCTTGACCGGCTGCGGTGACCGCCGCGTTATGGAAGCGGTCGGCCTGGTGGAATCCACCGCTTTGCCCGAGGATGAGACCCCCAGCACAATCTTCGGGGACCTGCCCCCGGAGGAGATCCAGGAGATCTTCCACGGGCACCCCGCCTGGGAAAAGGGAGAGCAGGCGGTCCAAAAGGCAGAGGAAGAAGAGGCAAAAGATCCAGAGCCCGCGGCAGGTGACCCAGCCGGTGCAAAAGCGGAAAAGGAAGAGGAAAAGACGGAGTAATTTTGCAGGATCATGTAATTGGAAAGGAGCAGATGAACATGGCGCAGCGCATAGACGGAAAGGCGGTTTCTGCAAAGGTGCGGGCAGCGGTGGCCCAAGAGGTGGCCGCCTTGAAGGAACGGGGGGTAACCCCCGGCCTGGCAGTGGTCATTGTGGGAGATGACCCCGCCTCTCGCATCTATGTGAACAACAAAAAGAAGGCCTGCCAGGCCACTGGCATCCATTCGGAAGAGTATGCCCTGCCCGCTTCCACTACACAGGAGGAGCTGCTGGCCTTAGTGGACCAGCTTAACCACAAAAAGGATATCCATGGCATCCTGGTTCAGTCCCCCTTGCCCAAGGGCTTGGACGAGGGAGCGGTGGTGGAGGCCATCGACCCCCAAAAGGATGTGGACGCCTTCCACGCCTACAATGTTGGGAAGATCATGATTGGCGACTATCACTTCTTACCCTGCACCCCTGCCGGGATTATGGAGCTGTTGAAGGCTTATGAGATCTCTGTGGAGGGCAAGCGCTGTGTTGTTATCGGCCGCAGCAACATCGTGGGAAAGCCCATGGCCATGCTTTTGCTCCATCAGAATGGCACTGTCACCATTTGCCACAGCCGCACCAAAGATTTGCCGGAAGTCACCCGCCAAGCGGACATCCTGGTCTCCGCGGTGGGTAAGAGCCATTTCGTCACAGCGAATATGGTCAAACCGGGGGCGGTGGTTATCGATGTGGGCATGAACCGGGATGAAAATGGAAAGCTTTGCGGGGACGTGGATTTTGATACGGTGGAACCCCTTGCTTCTTTCATCACCCCGGTGCCGGGAGGCGTGGGCCCTATGACCATCGCTATGCTGCTGAAAAACACGGTCACAGCTGCCAAGCTGCAGAACCAGCTGCTCTGACCAGACGGGAGTTGTCTCTTTATGGCAAGTTTGCTGGAAAAAATCCATTCCCCAGAGGATATCAAGGGCTTCGGCGGGGAAGAGCTGGACGCCCTTTGCGAAGAGATGCGCCGTGTCATCATCGAGACGGTCTCTGCAAATGGGGGGCATTTGGCCTCCAACCTGGGTGTGGTGGAGCTGACCGTGGCCCTGGCCCTGGCCTTTTCCCCCCCGCGGGACACCATCGTTTGGGATGTGGGACATCAAAGCTACCCCTATAAGCTTCTGACAGGCCGGTATCCTCAGTTTTCCACCATCCGGCTGGAAGGGGGCCTGGCGGGCTTCCCCTGCCGGGAGGAGAGCGAGTACGACAAGTTCACCAGCGGCCACAGCAGCGCCTCCATCTCTGCGGCGCTGGGTGTTTCCGAGGCGAATTTCCTCCAAGGGAAAGAGGGCTATGTGGTAGCTGTCATCGGGGATGGCGCTCTCACGGGCGGTTTGGCCTATGAAGGCTTGAACAACGCGGGCCGCCTGCACCGGAACCTGATCGTAATTTTGAACGACAACACCATGTCGATCTCTAAAAACGTGGGTTCCATGGCACGCTACCTCAGCTATATCCGCACAAAGCCAGGGTATATCAAGACCAAAAATCGCCTGGAACGGACCCTTCGGAAGATACCCGGAGTGGGCCCGGCGGTGGCCTCAGGATTGCGAAGCCTGAAACGGGGCGTCAAGCGGATCTTCTACAACTCTACCATCTTTGAGGACATGGGTTTTGCCTATTACGGCCCCTTTGACGGCCACAACATCAAGGAGCTGGCAGAGACCTTGGAGACCGCAAAGCTGATCCACAAGCCGGTGCTGCTGCATATCCGTACCTACAAGGGCAAGGGCTATCAGTACGCCGAGCAGGACCCCACCATCTACCATGGCCTTTCCGGTTTTGACGTGACCACTGGCGACACCGGCGCCAAGTCCCAGAGCTTTTCCGATGAGTTTGGGCAGGCTCTTTGCAGCCTGGCCCGGGAAAACCCAAAGCTTTGCGCCATCACCGCCGCCATGCAGAACGGCACCGGACTGACCGCCTTCCGAGAGGAATTCCGCAGCCGTTTTTTTGATGTGGGCATTTCCGAGGAACACGCTGTTACCTTTGCCGGGGGATTGGCGGCCGGAGGCATGCTGCCGGTGTTCGCCGTGTATTCCACTTTTCTGCAGCGGGCCTATGATGAGCTTATCCATGATGTGTCCATGCAGAACACAAAGGTCATCCTGGCCATCGACCGGGCGGGCGTGGTGGGGGAGGACGGCAAGACCCATCAGGGGGTATTCGACGCCGCTTACCTCCAAACCATCCCCAATGTCACCGTGTACTCTCCCGCCTACTTTAAGGAGCTGCGCCTGCAGCTGGCCTATCTGGTGGAACAGGGCAGGGGGTTGTGCGCCATCCGGTACCCCCGGGGAAGGGAGCTTTACAAACCTGCCTATTTTAAAAGCACCACAGCGCCCTACAGCGTTTACGGAAGTGAGGACGCCGCTGTGTGCCTTGTGACCTATGGCCGTGTCTTCTCCTTTGCCGCCGAATGTAAGGAGCATTTGGAACAGGGGGGGCTTCCGGTCAAACTTCTCAAGCTGAACCGCATCATCCCGCTGGCTGGCCAGGCGGTGCAGGAGGCATTTTCCTGCCGCGACGTGTTCTTCTTGGAAGAAGGGGTGCAGCGTGGAGGCATTGGGGAACATTTCTCTTATCTGCTGGAGCAGCGCGGCTTTTCCGGCAGTTTCCACCTGCGGGCCATTCAAGACCCCTTCATCAAGCACGCGCCCATGTTTCGCTCGTTGGAAATGCTGGGCCTGAACGCCCAGGGGATCGAGCAGTTTGTCCGGGAAACCTTGGGCCACGGGAAAGGAGGTGCTTCCGCATGAAAAAACGATTGGACATCCTGGTGACAGAGCGCGGCCTGGCGGAAAGCCGCGAGAAGGCCAAAACGCTCATTATGGCGGGCCAGGTCTATGTGGACGGGCAAAAAGCTGATAAGCCAGGCGACACGTTTTCAGAAGACGCCGCTGTCGAGGTGCGGGGCAAGGGCCTGCCCTATGTGAGCCGGGGCGGGTTAAAGCTGGAAAAAGCGATGCGGGAATTTGGCCTTCAACTTCAAGGGCGCACCTGCATGGATATCGGCGCCTCCACTGGGGGGTTTACGGACTGCATGCTGCAAAACGGCGCGCAGAGGGTCTACTCGGTGGATGTGGGCTACGGCCAGCTCGCTTGGAGCCTGCGTACCGATCCCCGGGTGGTGAATCTGGAGCGCACTAACGCCCGCTACCTCACCCGGGAACAAGTGCCGGAGGAGATCGATTTCTTCTCTGTGGACGTGTCCTTTATCTCCTTGACCCTTATCCTGCCCGCCGTGCGCCCTCTGTTAGCGGAGCACGGCCAGGCGGTGTGCCTGATTAAGCCGCAGTTTGAAGCAGGGAGGGAAAAGGTAGGGAAAAAGGGCGTGGTCCGGGATAAGGCCGTCCACGAAGAGGTCATAGAAAAAATCCGCAGCTTTGCTTTGGAAAACGGCTTTTCCGTGCTGGGCCTCACTTTCTCCCCGGTAAAGGGACCGGAGGGGAACATTGAGTATTTGATTTACCTGGAACGCTCGGAAGCCCCCTCCCAGGGAGAGCAGGTCCCCTCAGCGCAGCAGGTGGTAGAGGAGTCCCACCGCGCACTGGACCGCTGACCTTTTTCATCTCTGGCGCGTCTTGAAGGAGGAGTACTGTTGAAGATTGCCGTAGTTCCGAACTTAACAAAGGAATCTGCCCAGGCCTGTACGGATGAGGCGCTGCGCGTCCTCGCTGGATGTGGCTGTGAAACGGTGCTGAAAACCGATCTGTTTACCTCCCAAGGGGTTTATCAGGAGCGGGTGGAGGATTCCCTCCTTTCCTGCGATTTGTTTATTGCCATCGGCGGCGACGGCACCATCATCCACACTGCCAAGTTGGCAGCCTCCCTGGGGAAGCCTATCCTGGGAATCAATGCGGGGACCCTGGGTTTTACTGCCGGCTTGGAGCGCCATGAGCTAGGACTGCTGCCCCGCCTGGTTCAAGGGGAATACCGGGAAGAGCGGCGCAGGATGCTCTCAGTAGAGCTGGAATCTCAGAAGGGTGCCTCTCAAAGTTTCTATGCCCTTAACGACGCGGTGCTTTCCGGAGAACCCGCTAAAATCATCGACTATCAGATGGTGCTGGGAAGCCGTTCCTACCGCTACCGCGCGGATGGCTTTATTGTGGCTACGCCCACAGGATCTACCGCCTATTCTCTTTCCGCGGGCGGCCCTGTAATCGAGCCCAGCATGGACTGCCTTGTCTACACACCCATCTGCCCTCACTCCCTGTTTGACCGCAGCATTTTGTTCAGCCCTCAGTCTCAGCTGGTGATTCAGATTCCAGACAATACGGGCCGCCTGTATCTCTCCGTAGACGGGGAGACTCCACTGGAAGTTTTCGCAGGAGATCTTCTTCGCTTCCGGCAGGCAGACCGTTTTGCCCGCTTTATCCGGCTGGGCGGCAGGAATTTTTACGACATTCTCAACCAGAAAATTATCGAAACGCGGCAGTAAGCCTTGTTCTGCTTCCATAGTCCAAGAGTATACCGGCGCTTCCCGCCAGAAAGGATAGGTCCCGATCTTATGAAAACCCGACGTCACGCAAAAATTCTAGAGCTGATCAAGGAGTATGATATCGACACACAGGACGAGCTTCTCCGCTATCTGCGAGAGAACGGCTTTGATGTGACCCAGGCCACTGTATCCCGGGATATCAAGGAGCTTCGCTTGGTAAAGACCCTTTCCCGTTCTGGAAAGTACCGCTATTCTACCGGCAGTGATACTATCAGCGATATGTCCTCTAAATTCTACTCTCTCTTCTCCGATTCTGTGCTCTCAGTAGAGGCCGCACAGAATATGCTGGTGGTCCGCTGCATGACCGGCATGGCCCAGGCGGTGTGCGCCTCTCTGGATTCGATGCATTGGCCGGGCTTTGTGGGCACTTTGGCCGGGGATGACACCATTTTTATCGTCTGCCGCACCGAGGGGGATGCCCTGGAAACCCAAGAGGAATTTCGGAAACTCATAAACAGGTGAGGCTTTATGCTGGCTCAATTATTCATCAACAACATTGCCGTTATTGAACGCGCTTCCATTGATTTGGAGAAGGGCTTTACCGTACTCACCGGTGAGACGGGTGCGGGCAAGTCCATCATCATCGACGCAATCCACGCCGTACTGGGAGAGCGCACCTCCAAGGAGCTGGTGCGCACCGGCACCCAATCCGCTTCTGTATCTGCGCTGTTTACAGGCTTGGATGAGGATATACTGTGCCTGTTGGACCAGCTCTCCATCCCTCGGGAGGAGGACGGCTCCCTTTTGGTTCAACGGGATATCCGGCAGGAGGGCCGGTCCTCTTGCAAGCTCAACGGAGCGCCTGCCACGGTTTCCATGCTCAAGCAGGTGGGGCCCCGGTTAGTGACCATCCACGGCCAGCACGAAAGCTATGAGCTGCTCTCACCAGAGGTCCACATGGTCTACCTGGACAGCTTTGCCGGGCTGGAAAGCCTTCTGGCAGAATACCAGGCTGCTTACCATACCCTGCGGGAAACCCAGCGGAAGCTGGAGGCCCTGCAGACGGACGAAGGGGAGAAGGCACGGCTCTCCGACCTGCTCCATTACCAAATTGACGAGATCCAGTCCGCCAATGTGCGTGTGGGAGAGCGGGAAGAACTGGAAGCGCAGCGGGAGGTGATCCGCAACAGCGAAAAAATTGCGGGTACGCTGGAGCTTCTCCGCGGCCTGCTTTCCGGGGATGAGGACAGCGAAGGGCTTCTCACGGGGGTGGAGCAGGCCTCTGTGGAAGCAGAGCGAGTGGCTCCCTATCTGCCAGAGCTGGAGGAAGCGGCGCAAAAGCTGCGGGAAGCCGGGTATTTGCTGGAGGATGTGGACGCCATCCTACGCAGCGTGGGGGTGGACTTCGATCCCGCCCTTCAAGAGGCTATCGAGGAACGGCTGGACCTGCTGTATAAGCTGGGGCTGAAATACGGCAGCAGCGAGGAAAAAATTTTGGAATTTTTGGAGGACTGCCGCTCCCGCCTTCATCAGATCGAGTTTTCCGACGAGGAGCGGGAGCGCTTGGGGGCCCAATACGAGGAGGAAAAGCATAAAGCTATTTCCCTTGCCAAGGAACTCTCCCGCAGGCGCCAGGCAGCATCGGCCCAATTCATCCGCCAGGTAAGGGAAGAACTGGCATTTCTAAACATGCCGGGCATCCAATTTGAGACGGAGATCCAGAGGGTGCCTCTGTACGCCATGGGGTGCGATAAACTCCAGTTTCTTGTTTCCGCCAACAAGGGGGAGCCTCCCAAGCCTATGTCTAAGATCGCCTCGGGCGGGGAGCTCTCCCGGATCATGCTGGCCATTAAAACGGTGCTCTCCGGCAAAGATAAGGTGCAAACTTTGATTTTCGACGAGGTGGATACAGGCATCAGCGGGGCCGCCGCCAACAAGGTAGGGAAGAAGCTGAAGCAGGTTTCCCAAAACCGGCAGGTGCTGTGCATCACGCATCTGGCCCAAATTGCCGCTCTGGCAGATCATCACCTTCTCATCGAAAAGCATGTGGAAGGGGAGCGCACCTTTACCCAGGTGCAGGAGCTGGACTTTGAAGGCCGCAAACGGGAGGTGGCCCGCATCATCGGCGGGGACCAGGTAACGGACCTGCAGCTGGAAATGGCAGAGGAAATGCTGAAAAAGGGTTGACATTTTTCCCTTTGGACCGTATAATAACTCACAACAGCGATGACGGAACCAAGTAGGCGCCGGTCCCACGGCAAAGAGAACCCCCGGCTGGTGAAAGGGGGAGCGTGGCGGAGGCTGAAATTACCTTCCCGAGCTGTCACTCTGAACCCAAAGTAGGGGTGGCCGTGTGGCGGGCGTTATTCCGCCAGGGCATGAAAGTGCCCGGTAAGGTCACGGACCGCAAGGCCGTGATAAATTGAGGTGGTACCGCGGTAATTTGATTTATCGCCCTCTGCGTGAAAATGCAGGGGGCTTTTCTTTTTTGCCAGAACCGGGCCTCCCAGCGCATTTTCAAAAAATCACATTTTTGGAAAGGACTGACACACATGGGAGTGTACGAAGAACTGAAGGCCCGTGGCCTGATCGCCCAGGTCACCAACGAGGAGGAAATCCGTGAGGTGGTGAACAACGGCAAGGCTACCTTCTACATCGGCTTTGACTGCACCGCCGACAGCCTGACCGCCGGCCACTTCATGGCCCTGACCCTGATGAAGCGGCTGCAGATGGCAGGGAACAAGCCCATCGCCCTGATCGGCGGGGGCACCACCCTCATTGGCGACCCCTCCGGCCGGACGGACATGCGCAAGATGCTGACCAAAGAGGACATTGACCACAACGCCGAGTGCTTCAAGCGCCAGATGGAGCGCTTCATCGAGTTCGGCGAAGGCAAGGCCAGAATGCTCAACAACGCCGACTGGCTGCTGAAGCTGAACTATGTGGACCTGCTGCGGGAGGTGGGCGCCTGCTTCAGCGTCAACAACATGCTCCGGGCAGAGTGCTACAAGCAGCGCATGGAGAAGGGCCTCTCCTTCCTGGAGTTCAACTACATGATCATGCAGAGCTACGACTTCTACTACATGTTCCAGCACTACGGCTGCAACATGCAGTTTGGCGGCGACGACCAGTGGAGCAACATGCTGGGCGGTACCGAACTGATCCGCCGCAAGCTGGGCAAGGACGCCCACGCCATGACCATCACCCTGCTGACGGATTCCAACGGCAACAAGATGGGCAAGACCGCTGGCAACGCCGTATGGCTGGATCCCAATAAAACCAGCCCCTTCGACTTCTATCAGTACTGGCGCAACGTGGGCGACGCCGACGTGATGAAGTGCATTCGGATGCTCACCTTCCTGCCTCTGGAGCAGATCGACGAGATGAGCACCTGGAAGGATCAGCAGCTCAATCAGGCCAAAGAAATCCTGGCTTTTGAATTGACCAAGATGGTCCATGGGGAAGAGGAGGCTAAGAAGGCTCAGGAGGGCGCCCGCGCCCTGTTCGGCGCTGGGGCCAACACAGCCAACATGCCCACCACCCAGCTGACAGACGGGGACTTCACCGATGGCCAGATCGCTGTGTTGGACCTGCTGGTAAAGACTGGCTTGGCCGCCTCCAAGGGCGAAGGCCGCCGCCTCATTCAGCAGGGCGGCCTTACCATCAAAGATGAAAAGGTCACCGACCCCAATGCCGCCTTTGTCAAAGCCGATTTTGAACAGGGGCTTGTCATCAAAAAGGGAAAGAAAGTCTTCCATAAGGCAGTCCTTTAATCCGGGGAAATACACGCAATAAAACGATAAAATGGGTACGGCTTATTCGCTCCATAAGCCGTACCCATTTTCCGTCTTGTTACAATTCCAATTACATAGCAATCCACCAGCAGACCCCAAAGCGATCAATCACTGTAGCGCAGCACGGATTCCAGGGCACCTCCTGGATGGGATGAACCACCACGCCGCCGTTGCTTAGGACGCGGAAGGCCCGGTAGACAGCTTCCTCACTTCCCAAATCAAAGGCATTAAACGTCATGGTCTCCCACTTCATCCGGTGGACGAAGGCAACGTCGCAAGGGTTTTCCGCTTCCGACAAGGCCAGAATACACTCTCCATCCACAGAGAGCTCACAGTGCTCATAGGCTGTGCCTTCCGGATTTTGCATCGAAACGGTAATCTCCGCCCCGAAAGCTTCGCAGTATGTTTGGGCAGCCTCTAAGCTGTTTTTCACATAGACCTGCGCATAGTTTTTCACAAAAACCCTCCTAACGAAAAGCTAGGGATAGCCGCCAATCAAGCGTTTAAAGCGGCCTTACAGCAGCGCCTCCTGCAGGGCGTTCAGCACTGTGTCAAAATCCGCCTCAGTGACCAGAAGGGAAATCTCCACTTCAGAAGTGGTAATCAGGCGGATGTCCGCGTCTGTTCCCGAAATAGCGCGGAACACCTGGGCGGCAATGCCCGGGGTATTCTTCATAACGGGGTCGTAGACAGAAATTTTGTGGTTCACCGAGCTCACAATCACATCCATGTCGGTTTCTTGCTTCAGCTTAGATGTAAAGCCCAGAATGCCGATCAGATCCTCGTCGGAAATCGTGAAGGAAAGCCCGGTTGTGGCCCCATGGGTGGGCGCCATGGAAATCATGTCGATGTTGATGCCGCATTGATAAATAGCTTCAAACACTTTGGAGATGGAGGCCACATTGGCGGGAAAATCCTGCAAAGTGACCAGCGTGATATTGTCAACTGTACTGATAACCGTGGAAGCGCTCATTGCAATTCCTCCTCAAATCAAATGGGACATATCGTACAGGCCCGGGCCCTTCCCTTCTATAAAAACAGCGGCATTCACCGCTCCAGTGGCAAACAGTTCCTTCGACTGCGCGGAGTGGGACAGGGTGAGCACCTCGCTCTGCCCGGCAAAAATCACTTGGTGTTCTCCCACGATGGTACCGCCCCGCACAGAGTGGAGGCCAATCTCCTTTTTCTCACGCTTTTTCCGCTGAGAATGGCGGTCATACACATACTGCATAGAATGGTCCCGCACCTGGTTAATGGCGTCGGCAATCATCAGGGCGGTGCCGCTGGGGGCGTCAATCTTCTGGTTGTGGTGCATCTCCACCACCTCCACGTCAAAGCTGTCGCCTAAAACGGCCTCGGCCTTTTTGGCCAGCTCAATAAGCAGGTTTACCCCCAAAGACATATTGCGGGAATAGAAAAGTGGGAGTTCCTTGGCTGCCTCTTGAATCTCCTGGGTCTGCTCTGCGCTGTAGCCGGTGGTGCACAACACCGCCGCTGTGCCAGAGTGGCTGCGGCAGTACTCCAAAATGGAGGAGAGGGCAGAGGGGTGGGAGAAGTCCACCACCACCTGGGCCTCTTCTTCCACATCCGCAAGGGATGTGTAAACAGGGAAGGAGCCATTCCCGCCTCCGGACACATCCACGCCCGCCGCAATGGAGCAGTCCGCCCGCTGATTGACAAAATTCTGTACCGCGGCGCCCATTTTTCCATTGCAGCCGCAGAGGATGATATTGGTCATACTGGGACTTCCTTTCTTTTTCACACGCGTGGGCTTACACCAGGCCGTGCTTTTGCAGCAGGGCGGTCAGCTTGGCCTTTCCTTCCTCCGCCATGGTGGTCAGGGGCATACGGCAGTAGTTAGACTGGATCAAGCCCATTTGGCACATAGCCTCTTTGATGGGGATGGGGTTCACGTCCATAAAGAAACCATCCATCAAATCAAGATACTCTGCGTTGAGCTTACGGGCACTTTCCAAATCGCCCTTCAGCATGGCGGCGGCCAACTGGTGCATCACGCTGGGCAGAGCGTTAGAGAATACGGAAATCACGCCCTTGCCGCCCAGCGCCATGACGGGAAGGGTCTGGTTATCCTCGCCGGAATAAATGGTCAGTTCATCACCGCACAAAGCGGCAGTCCGGGCTGTGGCGGCAATGTCGCCATTGGCCTCCTTCACTGCCACAATGTAAGGGTTTTTAGAGAGTTCCTTGTAGGTGGCTGGCTGAATGTTGCAGCCGGTGCGGCTGGGCACATTGTAGAGGATGCAGGGCATCTTCACGCTGCCGGCCACATAGTTGAAGCTTTCAATCAAACCCTTTTGGGAGGTCTTGTTGTAATAAGGGGTGACCAGCAGCAGGCCGTCAGCCCCGGCCTCCTTGGCCTCCAGGGACAGTTCTACACAGAACTGGGTGTCGTTGCTGCCCGTGCCGGCGATGACCGGCACCCGGCCCTTTGCCCGGTCAATAATGAACTGGATGACCTTGATGTGGTCCTCTGTAGTCATGGTAGCGGCCTCGCCGGTAGTGCCGCAGGCTACGATGGCGTCGATGCCGCCTTCGATCTGGAACTCCACCAGGCGCTCAATCTCCCCCCAGGAGATGTCTCCATTTTTGTCAAAAGGGGTCACCAGGGCGGTGGCAGCGCCGGTAAAAATCACTTGCTTCATAATTTCCTACCTCCAAAAGCTCAGTCAAAGTAGCCCTTGGCGGCCAAAAGCTCCGCCATCAGCAGAGCGCCGCCCGCAGCACCCCGCAGGGTGTTGTGAGAAAGGCATACAAACTTATAGTCGTACTGGGTGTCTGGACGCAGGCGGCCGATGGAAACAGCCATGCCGCCTTCCAGATCCCGGTCCAGTTTAGGCTGGGGCCGGTTATCCTCGGTGAAATAGTGCAGAAACTGCTTGGGGGCGCTGGGAAGCTCCAGCTCCTGGGCGGGGCCGCGGAACTTCTCCCAGCGTTCAATGATCTCCTCCTTGGAGATCTTGTTCTCCAGGGAGAAGAAGACCGCCGCCATGTGGCCGTCGGACACGGGCACCCGCAGGCACTGGGAAGTGATGGAGGGGGTGGTGGTGTTGACAATGACGCCGTTCTCCACATGGCCCCAGATCTTCAGCGGCTCCTGCTCGGACTTTTCCTCCTCGCCGCCAATGAAGGGGATCACATTGTCCAGAATCTCCGGCATTGTCTCAAAGGTCTTGCCCGCGCCGGAAATGGCCTGATAGGTGCAGGCCAGTACCTTGGTCACACCTAAATCCAGCAGGGGGTGGATTGCCGGCACATAGCTCTGCAGGGAGCAGTTGCACTTCACGGCGATGAAGCCCCGTTTGGTGCCCAAGCGCTTGCGCTGGGCGTCAATGACAGCCGCATGGTCCGCGTTGATTTCCGGAATGATCATGGGCACATCGGGTGTGGAGCGGTGCGCGCTGTTGTTGGAAACCACCGGGCACTCGTGGCGGGCGTATGTTTCCTCCAGGGCACGGATTTCCTCCTTTTTCATGTTTACAGCGCAGAAAACGAAGTCCACCAAAGAGACGATCTTCTCAATGTCTTTTTCCGCGTCGTACACGGGCATCTTAGCCAAGGCGGATGGCAGGGGAGTTTTCATGGCCCAGCGGCATCCCACAGCTTCTTCGTAGGTTTTGCCCGCGGACCGGGCGCTGGCAGCTAACGCTGTCACAGTAAACCAAGGGTGGTTCTCCAAAATGGTGGCGAAACGCTGGCCCACCATGCCAGTGCATCCGATGATGCCCACGCGATACTGCTTCATATTATCCAGTTCCTTTCTGCGATAAAGTGGCGTTTTGGGCCCAAAAAGGGGAAACAAAGAAAAAACCGGTTGAAAACCGGCTGTCCATCTCCTATAATAGAAATGCTGCTTTGGTTGCCCAAAACGATTGAAAATAGCACTCCACCACAAGTGATGACAGCCGCAAGGCTGTTTGCCGTTGCAGCCAGGACAATATTCGCCCAATATTCCCCTTCGGCAGCCCACCCTTTCACGAGATTTCGTCAGTTTTGGCAACCTCCATCTCACTACTTTTGAAAGCCGCGCCTCTATTTGGTTTTAATCATACCTTAGTTTTTCCCCCTTGTCAATTTCTTCGGCCTTAATATTGTATGAATTTTTGCGGGGACCGTGCCTGGCCCCCTTTTCTAGGAAGGAGCCCGCCATGAAAACCAGTGATTTTAGCTTTGACCTGCCGGAGGAGCTCATCGCCCAAACCCCCATCGAGCCCCGGGACCACTCGCGGCTGATGGTGCTGGATAAGCGCACCGGCGAGATTGAGCACCGGCATTTTTACGATATCCTGGAGTATCTCACCCCTCAGGACTGTCTCATCCTCAATGACTCCCGGGTGCTGCCCGCCCGCATCTACGGGGTGAAGGAGGAGACCGGCGCCCATGTGGAATTCCTCCTGCTGCAAAACAAGGGCGGCGACGTGTGGGAGGCCCTGGCCGGCCCCGGAAAGCGGGCCAAGAAGGGCAGCCGCTTTTCCTTCGGGGACGGCCTGCTCCACTGCGAAGTGATAGACGTTCTCCCTGACGGCAACCGGCTCATCCATTTTGAGTATGAAGGGGTGTTCTTCCACATCTTGGATCAGATCGGCCAGATGCCCCTGCCGCCCTACATCAAGGCGCGGCTGGAGGACAAAGAACGCTATCAGACCGTCTACTCCCGGGAAGAAGGCTCCGCGGCCGCCCCCACGGCAGGGCTGCACTTCACCCCGGAATTGCTGGAGAAGATCAAACAAAAGGGGGTGGAGCTGGGCTTTGTCACCCTTCATGTGGGGCTTGGCACGTTCCGGCCGGTGAGCGTGGAGAATATCCAGGACCACAAAATGCACTCGGAACACTACTACATGCCCCAGTCTACCGCAGACCTGATCAACAAAACGAAAGAGCGGGGCGGGCGGGTCATCGCCGTGGGCACCACCAGCTGCCGCACCATCGAGTCCGTGGCCCAGCGGGAGGGCTGCTTTCAGGAGAGCGCCGGCTGGACGGATATCTTCCTCTATCCCGGCTGTGAGTTCCAAGGGGTGGACGCCCTTATCACCAATTTCCACCTGCCGGAGAGCACCCTCATCATGCTGGTCTCCGCTCTGGCGGGCCGGGAGAACATCCTGCACGCCTACAATGTAGCCGTGCAGGAGAAATACCGGTTCTTCAGCTTTGGCGACGCCATGTTCATCCACTGAGCATTCAATCGTTTGAGATTTGAGAGGTAACTATGAGACACAACAAGAAACTGGAGCACGCGCTGCAAAAGGTCCAGAAACCCGGCCGGTATGTGGGCGGCGAGCTCAACTCTGTGGTGAAGGACCCCTCCCAGGTGGAGGTGCGCTTTGCCTTCTGCTTCCCGGACACCTACGAGATCGGCATGTCCCACCTGGGCATTAAAATCCTCTACGGCGCCATGAACGAAATCCCCTATTTCTGGTGCGAGCGGGTGTTTGCCCCCTGGGTGGACATGGAGGAGGAAATGCGCCGGGAGGACATCCCCCTCTATGCCCTGGAAAGCGGCGACCCGGTCTGCGATTTCGACTTCATTGGCTTTACGCTGCAATATGAGCTGAGCTACACCAACGTGCTGAACATGCTGGAGCTGGCGGGCATCCCCCTGCGCAGCAAAGACCGGACGGAGCTGCACAACATCGTGGTGGGGGGCGGCCCCTGCGCCTGCAACCCCGAGCCCCTGGCGGACTTCTTCGACATTTTCTTCCTGGGGGACGGGGAAGAGGTGGACATCGAGGTAATGGAGCTCTACCGCCAGTGCAAGAAAGAGGGCAAGTCCAAGCTGGCGTTTTTGGAGCAGGCCGCCCAGATTCAAGGGGTGTATGTCCCAGCCTTCTACGACGTCACCTACAACGAGGACGGCACGGTGAAAGCCTACACCCCCACCCACGGCGCCCCCGCCACGGTGAAAAAGCGCAACATGATGGACATGGACAAGTCCTATTACCCTAAGGACTTCGTGGTGCCCCTCATCGACGTGGTGCACAACCGCATCTCCGAGGAAGTGCTGCGGGGCTGCATCCGCGGGTGCCGCTTCTGCCAGGCAGGATTTTTGTACCGCCCCTACCGGGAGAAAAGCATCGAAACCATCGACCGCCAGTGCCGGGACCTGTGCGCCTCTACCGGCTATGACGAGATCTCCCTCTCGTCCCTTTCCACCAGCGATTACGGGAACCTCAATGAACTGATTGACACCCTGCACCAGTGGACGGAAGGGGAGAAGGTCAGCCTTTCCCTGCCCAGCCTGCGGGTGGATAACTTCTCCCCCGAGCTGATGGAGCGTATCAACTCCGTGCGGAAAAGCGGCCTGACCTTCGCCCCGGAAGCAGGTTCCCAGCGGATGCGGGACGTCATCAACAAAAACGTCACCGAAGAGCAGCTGCTCCACACGGTGAACGTGGCCTTCACCGAGGGCTGGACCCGCATCAAGCTTTACTTTATGATTGGCCTGCCCACCGAGACCATCGAGGATGTCATCGCCATTGACGAGCTGGGCCAGAAGGTGGTGGACGCCTTCTACCAGAACAAAGAAAAACCCCGGGGCAAAGGTGTGGAGGTGTCCCTCAGCGCGGCGGCCTTTGTGCCCAAGCCCTTTACGCCCTTCCAGTGGTTTGGCCAGGACACCATGGAGATGCTCCAAGAGAAACAGCGCGCCCTCAAAGGGAACGTCCACTCCCGCAAGCTGTCCGTCAGCTACCACGGGGCCAAAACCAGCTTTTTAGAGGCGGTCTTCGCCCGGGGAGACCGGCGCCTGTGCGCCGTTATGGAAAAAGCCCGGGAGTTTGGCCTGCGCTTTGACGGCTGGGAGGACTGCTTTGACTTTGACAAGTGGATGGAGGCTTTCGCTGCCTGCGGCCTGGACCCGGCCTTTTACGCCAACCGGCACCGGGAATTTGATGAGGTGTTCCCTTGGGATCACCTGGACTACGGCGTGAAGAAAGAGTTTTTTGTGGAGGAATGCAAACGAGCCTATGCCGCCCAGACCACCCCAAACTGCCGGGAGCAGTGTTCTCACTGCGGGGCTGCCTGTTATAAAGGAGGGATTTGCGTTGAAAAACGTGAGAGTGTGGTTTGAGAAAAAAGGGGCGGTGCGGTATATCTCCCATCTGGATCTGACCCGAAACATGGCCCGTGGGCTAAAGCTCTCCGGCCTTCCAGTGTGGTATACAGAGGGCTTTAACCCCCGCATCTACATGACCTATGCCATGCCCCTGTCTCTGGGGGTCTGTGGGGAACGGGAATGCATGGACATCCGCCTGACAGAAGAGGTTCCTTATTCAGAGCTCACGGTTCGTTTGAACACCTGTCTGCCAAGGGGCCTTCGGGCTTTGGAAGCGGGGGAACCAGCGGATAAGTTCGAGGAGATCCAATACGGCGAGTACGAGATGGCTCTGGAGGGAGAAGCCCCCGCTGTTCTAGAGGAAAAGGTCCGCAGCCTGTTGGAACGGGAGACAGTGCTCGTGCGCAAGCACACAAAAAAAGGCGACAAGGACTTTGACATCAAACCGGATTTTGCCAACACCCGGATTGTTTCCCAAAAGGACGGCTTGCTCCTTCACCTTTGCCTGCCCTGCAGCGTGGCGGGAAGCACCAATCCTTCTCTTCTGTTGGAGGCCCTGAAACAGTATGAGGGGATAGAGCTGTTTTTCCAAATCACCCGCAAGCGCCTTCTTACGAAAGATTTTTCCGAATTCCGGTAAATAATTCTTGCTTTTTCTTCGGCCCTGTGCTAAAATATTTGAGCATTTGAATGCCGCGGGTTTTCCTCAAAGGCTTGCCCGTGGGGGTCGAACCGCAGAGGCGCTCTGTTTCTGTGGAAAAGAAGCGGGCAGTCCGCTGCCGGGGTACCGGCATGAATGCCTGACCATTATTAACTATGGAGGAATCTCAAATGGACGCGATCAAGATGATCTCTCAGGACTCTATGAAGGCAGAGCTGCCCCAGTTCTCCATTGGTGACACTGTCCGTGTGGACGTGAACATCCGTGAAGGCGACCGGGAGCGTATCCAGCAGTTTGAAGGCACTGTCATCGCCCGCAAGGGCAGCGGCATCAGCGAGACCTTCACTGTGCGGCGTGTTTCCTATGGCGTAGGCGTGGAGCGTGTGTTCCCCATGCACTCCCCCAACGTGAAGGCCGTGCAGGTGGTTCGTCAGGGCCGTGTGCGCCGTGCGAAGCTCTATTATCTGCGCAACCGCGTGGGTAAGGCTGCCAAGGTTAAAGAGCAGCTCAAGTAAGAAAGCAGCATAGTTAAGGTGGGAAAGGGACAATCACTGTCCCTTTTTTGCTATCATTTTCGACCTGTCAAGGAGGCGAAGGAATGGAACAGCAGGTACAGCAGCCCCGCGCAGGCAAGGCGGCGCGCACAATTTTAGAGTGGATAGAGGAGCTGCTGATTGCAGCCGTGACAATTGCTGTAATATGCACCTTTGTCTGCCGGATCGTCACGGTGACAGGTACCTCTATGGTCCCCAGTTTTCAGGATGGCGACCGGGTGCTGGTGGTCCATGACTGGAATGGCGTGGAGCAAGGGGATGTGGTTGTTGCGGTCAATGTGCTGGATGAGCCCATCATCAAGCGCGTCATTGCCACCGAAGGGCAGACTGTGGATTTTGATTATGAGGCCGGCGCCGTCCTAGTGGATGGACAGCCTGTGGATGAGACGCAGTTTGGCCTGGAAAACGGCATCACAGAAGAGCCGTACAGCTCCTTTGAGCTGTTGGAATTTCCTCAGACCGTGCCGGAAGGCTGCGTGTTTGTCTTAGGGGACAACCGGGCTGTCTCGGAGGACAGCCGCTATCTGGACGTAGGAATGATCGACACCCGGAATATTCTGGGCAAGGCAGTTTTTCATCTGCTCCCCCTAAAGAGTCTGGGGCCAGTGAAGTGATACCGCCGTATTTTTCTCGTTGTTGAAGGGAGGAGAAGGAAAATGAGCAGCACAACGCAGGTTCCGTTGAATCAGGAACAGCAGCCGCAAAGGGCCGGCACCTCTTTCGTTCGCTCCGCCTTGGAATGGGCGGAAACCATCGTCATGGCAGTGGTGCTGGTGGCGGTGGTGTTTACCTTCCTCGCCCGAATCATCACCGTAGACGGCCGCTCCATGGAGCCCACCTATCACAACGGAGACCGGGTTCTGGTGACAAAGCTGGCCGGTGCGCCGCAGCAAGGCGATGTGGTTATTGTGGTCAATGCGTTGGAAGAGCCCATCATCAAGCGCGTCATCGCCACAGAGGGGCAGACTGTGGACTTTGACCCCCAGCAAGGCGAGGTGGTGGTGGACGGGGAAGTGGTCCCCGGCTCTACCTTCGGCATTGAGGACAGCATTACATTTCTGCCGGACCTTCCCGGACAAGTTTTGGAGTTTCCGCAAACCGTGCCAGAGGGCTGTGTGTTTGTTTTAGGGGACAACCGCGGCAACTCCACTGACAGCCGGTTCGTCTCTGTGGGCATGGTGGACCTTCGGAATATTTTGGGCAAGGCTGTTTTCCAGCTCTACCCCTTTTCACAGGCGGGGCTTGTCTCTTGATAGGGAAAAGACCGCTATCCAAATCTTCTATATGATACGCGAAACTGGGGCGGGCCGGCAGCTGTGGCGGGCCGCCCTTATGAAATTTTAAGGAGGCGGTATCCATGGCAGAGGCGCAGTCGATCCAGTGGTTTCCCGGCCATATGGCAAAAACCCGGCGGAAGATCCGGGAGGACCTGAAGCTGGTGGATGTGGTGGCAGAAATCCTTGACGCCCGCATTCCCCAGAGCAGCTCGAACCCCGTGCTGCGGGATATTATCCAGCGTAAGCCCAAGGTGGTGCTCTTAAATAAGAGCGACATGGCAGACCCAGCCCAAACCAGCCGCTGGGTGAACTATTACGCCAGCCTGGGAGAGCGGGCCATCCCGCTGGAAAGCAAAACCGGAAAGGGGCTGAACGCGTTTTATCCCACTGTGCGGGAAGTGCTCAAGGAGCAAATCCTGTCATGGGAGAGCAAGGGCATGGTAGGCCGTCCCATCCGGGTCATGGTGGTGGGCATTCCCAACGTGGGGAAATCCTCATTTATCAACCGGATGATCCGGGGCGGAGGAGCCGGCAAGGCCGAGGTTCAGGACCGGCCCGGCGTCACCCGCCAAAACCGGTGGTTCACGGTGGGCAGGGGCTTTGAGCTGCTGGACACCCCCGGTGTTCTCTGGCCCAAATTTGAGGACCCTGTAGTGGGAGAGCACCTGGCCTTTACCGGCGCGGTGCGGGATGAAATCTTAGATATGGAAGGTTTGGCGGCCCGGTTGTTAGAACTGCTGCTAGAGTTGTATCCCAACGCTGTCAACGCCCGCTATAAGACAAACTTTTCCCAGGAAGAGCGCCTGCCCGGGCATGTGCTTTTGGAACAGGTGGGCCGCAAGCGGGGAATGCTTATTTCCGGGGGAGAGGTAAATACTGAGCGGGCTGCTATCACGGTTCTGGATGAATACCGCAGCGGTAAGCTGGGACGCATCACCTTAGAGCGCCCCTGACAGTTCGGGAAGGGAGGAATAGGCATATGCCACGGACAGGCAAAAATACCCTGCCGCAGGATTTTGATTGGTACGCTTGGGAGCGCCGGGCACAACAGGCCGGTTATCCCCTTGTGTGCGGCATTGACGAGGCGGGCCGCGGGCCCCTGGCCGGACCGGTGTGCGCGGCAGCGGTCATCCTTCCGTTGGACTGCGCCATCGAGGGCCTCAATGACTCCAAAAAGCTGACGGAGAAAAAGCGCGAGGCCCTGTTTCCCATTATTCAGGAAAAGGCCCTGGCATGGGGCATTGGCTGGGCCAGCGCAGAGGAGATTGACCAAGTCAACATTTTGCAGGCCACGTTTTTGGCTATGAAACGCGCTGTGGAGGCCCTGCAGGTGCAGCCCCAATGGGTCTTGGTGGACGGAAACCGCATGCCCTCTCTGAAAATTCCCGGGGAGGCGGTGGTAAAGGGGGATGCCCAGTGTGCCAGCATTGCTGCGGCCTCGGTTTTAGCCAAGGTCAGCCGTGACAGGCTGTTGCGGGAATGGGATAAGCAATATCCCGCATATGGCTTTGGAAAGCACAAAGGATATGGGACAAAGGCCCATTATGAGGCGATTTTCCAGTATGGTCTGCTGCCCATCCACCGGCGCAGCTTTTTAAAGGGCTGGGAGGAAAAGCGCTCATGAAAACGACTTCCGGCAAGGCGGGAGAGGACCACATCTGCCAGTGGCTGAAGGGGCAGGGGTACATCATCGTAGCCCGGAATTACCACTCCCGCTATGGAGAGATTGACATTATTGCCCAGAAGGGATCGTACCTGGCGTTTGTGGAGGTAAAAACCCGAGAGGAAGGCAGCTTGGTGCAGCCCTTTGAAGCCATTACACCGCAAAAGCAGAAGAAACTTCTGGCCACCGCTAAAGACTATTTAAGCCGGAACCCCGTGGAACTGCAGCCCCGTTTTGACGCAGCAGCGGTGTATCTGCGCCGGGGGCAGATTGTGGGGGAGAAGTACTTGGAAAATGCGTTTTCCTTGACTTGACCTGGAAGGGAGTGCCTATGCGCTATTTTGATTTACATTGCGATACCATGACAGAGTGCGCTTTAAAGAACATCCCCCTGCGCAGAAATTTGCTCCATGTGGATCTAGACACCGTTCAGGGCTGGGAACGCTATGTCCAGTGCTATGCGGTATGGCTCCCTGATAAGCTGAGAGGAGAACCTGCCTGGCAGCGGTTCCTACAGGTGGCAGAGCGCTTTTCGCAAGAGGTGGAGAAAAATGCGGGATGCCTCCGGCAGCTGCGTGCCCCAGGCGACTTGGACAGTTTGGAGGGAAGCGGGCGGCACGGAGCCATCCTGACGGTGGAGAGCAGCGCCGTTTTAGGCGGCAGGCTGGAGCGTATCCAGGACCTTCGGCGCCTGGGCGTGCGCATGTGCACCCTCACCTGGAACGGGGAAACAGAGTTGGGACGGGGGGTGCTGGCCCCTGGCAACACAGGCCTTACCGGCCTGGGCCGCCAGGCTGTCCCGCTGTTGGAAGAGGCGGGCATCCTCATCGACCTGTCCCATGCCAGCCCAGAGCTCTTTTGGGATGTGGCGGAAATGGCCCACAAGCCGCTGGTGGCTTCCCACTCCAACGCAAAAGAGGTCTGCGCCCATCCGCGGAACCTGGAAAAAAGCCAGTTCGAGGCCATCCGCAATTCTGGCGGGCTGGTGGGGCTCAATTTCTACAAAGCATTTTTAAACGACCTGCCGGAAAAAGCCTGTATGGAGGATGTCCTGCGCCACGCAGACTATTTTCTTTCCCTGGGCGGGGAGGACACCCTGGCAATGGGCGGCGATTGGGACGGCGCCGACCTGCCCGCGGACATGCCAGGGCTTTCCGCCATCCCAGCCCTGTATGAGCTGTTTCTGCGGCATTACCCGGAAGCGTTGGTGGAGAAATTGTTCTACGGAAACGCCGCCCGGCTCTTTCGGGAGCAGGAATTGCTTTGACAGAACGGAAAAAGTACGGTATAGTTATACTCAAACGAAATTACAACGGAATCAGGTGATGCAGATGCGCTATAAAAGTACCCGCAATTCCCAGCTGCGGTTGGAGGCTTCTCAGGTAATCGCCCAAGGGATCTCCGAAGAGGGCGGGCTGTTCGTGCCGGAGTGCTTCCCGGACCTTTCCAGCGAGCTGCCCGATCTGGCCAAGCTGGATTATCCCACCTTGGCGAAAACGGTCTTTTCCAAATTTCTGACGGATTTTACTGAGGAGGAGATCAGCACCTGTGTGGATCGGGCCTACACTCCCGAAAAATTTGGCGGTCCCTGTCCTGTAAAGCTGCATGCGCTGCCAAGAATGGGGGAAGACAAATGCTTGCTGGAGCTCTGGCACGGCCCCACCTGCGCCTTTAAGGACATGGCGCTGCAAATTCTGCCTCATTTTCTCACCACTGCCCTGAAGAAGGTTGGGCAGGGGAAGGAGGCTGTGATCTTGACAGCCACCTCCGGGGATACGGGCAAAGCGGCGCTGGCAGGATTTCAGGATGTGCCCGGCACCCGTATTCTGGTGTTCTATCCCCGGGATGGGGTCAGCCCCATGCAGAAACGGCAAATGGTCACCCAAGAGGGCGCCAATGTGTCTGTCTGCGCCATTGAAGGCAACTTTGATGACGCACAGTCCAGTGTGAAACGGATTTTCACAGACTCAGAGCTCAAACAGCAATTGTCGGAGCACGGCATGCTGTTTTCCAGCGCCAACTCCATCAACTGGGGAAGGCTGCTGCCCCAGATCGTCTACTATGTGTTTTCGTATTTGGAATTGGTACGCAAGGAGCGTTTGGCTTTGGGGGAACCCATGGACGTGGTGGTTCCCACAGGCAACTTTGGCAATATTTTGGCCGCCTATTACGCCCGAAAAATGGGGCTTCCCATCCGAAAACTGGTGTGCGCCTCCAACGCCAACAAGGTGCTGACCGATTTTATCCGCACCGGCACCTATGACCGCCGCCGGGAGTTTCACGCTACGGCATCCCCATCTATGGATATTTTGATCTCCAGCAACCTGGAGCGCCTTCTGTACGACCTGTGCGGCGAGGACAGCGAGACCCTGGCTGGATGGATGAAAGACCTGGCCGAAACCGGGGTGTACTCTGTAGGCGGCACGGTGCGGGAAAAGGTGCAGGGGCTGTTCTACGGCGGCTTCTGCGAAGACGGCGCCACCTTCGCCACCATCCGGCAGCTGTGGGAGCAGGAAGGTTACCTTTGCGATACCCATACCGCTGTGGCAGTAGATGTGTACCGCCAGTATTTGGCGCAGTCCCAGGAGAAAATGGTCCCTGCGGTGATCGCCTCTACGGCAAATCCCTACAAGTTCTCCGCCAGTGTGCTGCGGGCCCTGGGTGCGGAGCAGCTTTCCTCCGACGATTTCCAGAATCTGGCCGCTCTAGAGACTCTCACAGGGATAGCTTCTCCTGCCCAGCTGCGGGCACTGCAGGAGAAGCCCGAGCGCTTTACCCAGGTGATCTCCCGGGAGAATGCGGCCGCCTACGTCTTGGAAGCCCTGGGGATCCCCACATGAGCCTGTTTGCCATTGCAGACCTGCACCTCTCCCTCAACGGAGAAAAACCCATGGATGTATTCAAGGGCTGGCACAACTACGTGGAACGCCTGGAGAAGAACTGGCGGCGTGTTGTCCAGGAGGGGGACACGGTGGTGATCGCCGGGGACATCTCCTGGGCCATGAAGCTGGAGGACGCCCTGCTGGATTTTCAGTTTTTGCACAGCCTTCCAGGTGAGAAAATCTTGCTCAAGGGGAATCACGACTACTGGTGGTCCACCCGCAGCAAGATCGACCAGTTCCTGGCGGAGCAGGGTTTTTTTGACATGAAGGTCCTGCACAACTGCGCCTATCTGGTGGAGGGCAAGGCGTTGTTCGGCACCCGGGGCTGGCTGTACAATTCCGCCACGGCGGAGGACAAGAAGATTGTAGCCCGGGAGGCCGGCCGCCTGTCCATGTCCATGGCCGAGGCCAAGAAGCTGGGCGGGGAGCTGGTGGCGTTCCTTCACTACCCGCCCGTGTACGACAGCATGGAGTGCCAGGAGATTCTGGATTTGCTGGCGGAAAACCAGATAACCCGCTGTTACTTTGGGCACATCCACGGCCAATATGCCGCCCAAAAAGCCCTGGTTGGGGAGTATAAAGGGGTGCATATGCGCCTTATTTCCGCAGACTATGTTCAATTCCGTCCGGTCCTGGTGGAATAGAGCGTTAAAATTTTCGCTTTTTCCCGAAGTTTTTGCGGGAAAGCTGTAGATTCTTCGCACCGCGTGTGCTATAATTACTCAGTTACTTCGGTAAGTTTATTTTGAGAGGAAATCAGAGACATGAATGTAAAAGCGACCAACAAAGTGGAAACCAACCGCTATGAGCTGGAGCTGGAAGTCAGCCCAGAGGAGTTTAACGAAGCCATTAACACCGTTTATAAGCGGGAAAGCAAGAAGATGAACATTCCCGGATTCCGCAAGGGTCATGCCCCCCGGGCGTTTATCGAAAAATATTATGGCGAAGAGGTCTTTTATGAGGCCGCTATCGACCATCTGTACCGCCCCATGGTGATGGAGGCTGTGGAGAAGTCCGGCCTGCAGGTCATCAGCATCGGCGAATTCAAGATTGACGAGATCGGCAAAGACAAAGGCATCCTGTGCAAGCTGAATGTGGTCACCAAGCCCGAGGCCACCATCGAGGGCTACAAGGGCATCGAGGTCACCCGCCCCGCCGTGGAAGTCACCGGCGAGGATATCGACCGGGAGATTGACCGCGTGCGCGAGCGCAACTCCCGCATCATCACAGTGGAGAGCCGCGCTGCTGAGAACGGCGACATCGTCACCATTGATTTCGACGGCTATGTGGACGGCAAACAGTTTGACGGCGGCAAAGCCGACAATTACGAGCTAACCCTGGGCGCCGGCCAGTTTATTCCCGGCTTTGAGGATCAGGTTGTGGGCCACAGCATCGGCGACGAGTTCGACGTGAATGTCACGTTCCCCGAGGACTACCACGCCGAGGAGCTCAAGGGCAAGCCCGCCGTGTTCAAGATTAAGCTCCATGAGATCAAGGTGAAAGAGCTTCCCACAGTGGATGATGAGTTTGTCAAGGATGTCAGCGAGTTCGACACCCTGGATGAGTACAAGAAGGATATCGAGAAGCGCCTGCAGGAGCAGCGCGAGAAGGCTGCCGACAGCGACGTGGAAAACCAGCTGGTGGAGGCTATCATCGAGAAGGTTCAGGCCGAGATCCCCGATGAGATGGTGGAGAACGAGGTGGATGAGATCATCAACTCCTTTGCCTACCGCCTGCAGTCCCAGGGGCTGAAGCTGGAGACGTATCTCAAGTACACTGGCCAGACCACCGATGACCTGCGGGTGCAGTATAAGCCTCAGGCCGAGCGCCAGGTAAAGGTGCGCCTGGGTCTGGAAAAGATCGCTGAGCTGGAGGGCCTGAAGCCCACTGAGGAGGAGACCGAGGCCGAGTATCAGAAGCTGGCTGACTCCTATGGCATGCCCCTGGAAAGTGTGAAGAACCTGGTCACCGTGGAGGGCATCAACGGCGACATCCAGAATCAGAAGGCCATTGACCTGGTTAAGGCCAACGCCGTGGTTGTGGAGAAGAAGGCTGAGGAAGAGCAGGCCGGGGAGAAAAAGCCCGCGAAGAAGCGCGCTTCCACCAAGAAGAAGGCTGAGGCTGCCGAAGGGGAAGAGGCCGCTGAGAAGCCCAAGCGCCGCTCCAGCAAGAAGGCCGAGAGCGCCGAGGAAAAAAACGAGGGCTAAAGCCTAACTGCCCGGAATAAATCTTACTGTTTGTTTTCATACTAATCAACGTTTACGAAAGGAGTCCCAGTGCAAATGAGCTTGGTTCCCTATGTAGTCGAACAAACAAGCCGCGGGGAACGGTCCTACGACATTTTCTCCCGGCTTTTGAATGACCGCATTATCCTTCTCAATGAAGAAGTAAACAGCGCTTCCGCCGGAGTAGTTGTGGCACAGCTGCTCTACCTGGAAGGGCAGGATCCGGAAAAGGACATCTCTCTGTATATTAACAGCCCGGGCGGCGTGATCACCGACGGCATGGCTATTTATGATACCATGCAGTATATCAAGTGTGATGTTTCCACCATTTGCCTGGGGATGGCCGCCAGTATGGGAGCCTTTCTGCTGGCTGCGGGCACGAAGGGCAAGCGCTTTGCCCTTCCTAACAGCGAAATTATGATCCACCAGCCCAGCGGCGGCGCCCAGGGGCAGGCTACGGATATCAGCATTCACGCCAACCACATCCTGCGCGTGAAGGATAAGTTGAATCAAATCCTCTCTGAGCGCACGGGCCAGCCGTTGGACGTGGTAAAGCGCGACACCGAGCGCGACAACTTTATGACTGCCCAGGAAGCCCTGGAGTACGGCCTGATTGATAAGGTCATCGAACACCGCTAAAAAGAGAAAGGGAGTGGACGGATGCCAAACAGCAGCGACCATGAGATCTGTTGCTCCTTCTGCGGCAAACCCCAGTCTATGGTAGACCGGCTTATTGCCGGATCTGGCGTATACATCTGTGACGCCTGCGTCCGGCTGTGCAGTTCCATCATCGAGGACGAGGACCGCCTTAAGAAGGGCAGAAGTGATGAAAAAGAAGTGGGCATCCTTCTTCCGAAGCCCCAGGAAATCAAAAAAAAGCTGGATGAGTATGTAGTGGGGCAAGATAATGCCAAAATTGCCCTTTCCGTGGCAGTTTATAACCACTATAAGCGTATCTATTTTTCTGGCGATGACGTGGAGATCACGAAAAGCAATGTGCTTTTGCTGGGCCCCACCGGTGTGGGCAAGACTTACCTGGCCCAAACCTTGGCGAAACTGCTGGATGTGCCCTTTGCCATTGCCGATGCCACCACGTTAACGGAAGCGGGCTATGTGGGCGAGGACGTGGAGAATATCCTTCTCAGGCTCATCCAGGCGGCGGATTACGATATTTTCAAAGCCGAGCGAGGCATCATCTATATTGATGAGATCGACAAGATCTCCCGTAAATCCGAGAACCAGTCCATCACGCGGGATGTCTCTGGCGAAGGCGTACAGCAAGCCCTTTTGAAGATTTTGGAGGGCACGGTTGCCAGCGTCCCCCCCAAGGGAGGAAGGAAGCATCCCCAGCAGGAGGCTATCAACATCAACACCTCCAATATCCTGTTTATCTGTGGAGGCGCTTTTGATGGGCTGGAGAAGATTGTCCAAAAACGTGCCGCCTCCAGTTCTCTGGGATTCGGGGGAGAGGTTCACGGGAAAAAGGAACTGGACCGCATCGACTGGATGAAGGATGTCACTCCTCACGATCTGGTAAAATATGGCCTTATTCCTGAGCTGGTGGGCCGTATTCCCGTTATCACCGCGCTCAACGCCCTGGATGAGGAATCTCTGGTGCGCATTCTGCGGGAACCCAAGAACTCGTTGGTCAACCAGTATAAAAAACTGTTTGACTTGGACAAGGTGGATTTGGAGTTTACGGAAGACGCTTTGGTCGCGATAGCGAAAAAGACGCTGGAGCGCAAAACAGGAGCCCGGGGCCTTCGCTCCATTATGGAGGATCTGCTGATGCCTCTGATGTATCAGGTTCCCAGTGATTATACAGTGGAAAAGGTGGTTGTAACCCGGGAAACTGTAGAGCACGGAGCCCCCCCTCAGATCACTTACAATAAAGACAGGAAGCCCGTGAAGATTAAAATTACTCAGCCTAAACGGCGAACCCAGCGGGATTCCGTCTCATAAACACACAGAGAAAGGCTGCTGCCGGCCCAACCGGCCCCAGCCTTTTGCTGGTATATAGGAGTACATACATGCAAATGTTTACAGAGGACAATCCAAAAATTGAAAACGAGCTGGTTCTCCCAGTTCTGGCAGTGCGGGGCCTTGTTTTTTTCCCCGGCATGATGCTGCAATTTGATGTGGCGCGGAAAAAGTCTGTGCTGGCCATCTCTGATGCCCTCTCAAAGGACAGGCTGATCTTCCTGGTCTCCCAAACAGACCTCTCTGATAAGGAACCCACCGGTGATGATCTGTACAAGACCGGCGTCATTGCCCGTATCAAGCAGGTGATGCATCACTCTGAGGAGGGCGTAAAACTCCATGTAGAAGGTGCCTGCCGCGGAGAGATCAGCACACTTTTGCAGGAGGAACCCTTCCTGCTGGGGCAGATTACCAAATGCCCTGTGCTGACCTATAAGCCCTCTTACCGTTCTGAGGCTTTGCTGCGCATTGTCCATGAAAAATTTGACGAGTATCTGCGGCTGTTCAAGCATGTGCCTCCGGATATTCTGCTGGGGGTGCTGCAGGAAAAAGACTGCGGACGCCTGGCGGACTACATCGCTTCCAATATATCCATTGACTTCGAGCGCAAGCAGTATATCTTAGATGAGCTGCGGCCTTTAAAGCGCCTGCAAAAGCTGATTGACGTACTAACGGAGGAAATCAAGATTTTGTCCGTGGAAAACGAGATCAACCAAAAGGCCCAGGCGCAGATGGACGAAAACCAGCGGGAGTACTTTTTAAAAGAGCAGCTGCGGGCCATTACCAGCGAGCTGGGGGAGGACGATAATCCCCAGCAGGAAGCTGACGAACTGCGGGAGCGTGTGTTGGCCCTGGGGCTTTCTCAGGTCTGCGAGGAGAAGCTGCTGAAAGAATGCGACAAGCTCTACCGCATGCCCTATGGCTCTCACGAAGCCAGCGTGATCCGCATGTATTTGGACACCTGCCTGGAGCTTCCCTGGAAAAAATCATCAAAAGAGAAGTTGGATCTAGTTCGGGCCCAGCGCATTCTCGATCGGGACCACTATGGCCTGGAAAAGGTCAAAGAGCGTTTCTTGGAGATTTTGGCCGTGAAGAGCCTGGCCCCCCAGCAGACAGGGCAGATCATCTGTTTGGTGGGACCGCCCGGTGTGGGCAAAACTTCCATTGCCCGTTCCATCGCACAGGCTACCGGCAGAAAATATGTGCGGGTTTCCCTGGGAGGCGTCAGCGATGAGGCGGAAATCATGGGCCACCGGCGCACCTATGTCGGCTCCATGCCCGGCCGCATCATCAGTGCGGTGAAACAGGCCGGGGTAAACAATCCCTTGCTGCTGCTGGACGAGATTGACAAGCTGGGACAGAATTTCAAAGGGGATCCTGCTTCCGCTCTATTGGAGGTTCTGGATCCAGAGCAGAACGCCGAGTTTACAGACCACTACATTGATCTGCCCTTTGACTTGAGCAACGTGCTCTTCATCACCACCGCCAATGACGCCAGCCGCATCCCCGGCCCGCTGTACGACCGGATGGATATTATCGAGCTGGGCAGCTATACTTTGGAGGAAAAGCTGAACATCGCTTCACGCCACCTGATCAAGAAACAGCTGAAAAAGCATGGTATCAAAGCCTCCCAGCTGAAGTTTTCCAAGGCGGGGCTGAAGGAGCTGGTGGAAGGGTATACCCGAGAGGCCGGCGTTCGGACGCTAGAGCGCTTGATCGCATCGGTCTGCCGCAAAGTGGCCAAGATGATCGTGTCCGACCCAGAATTCACCTCCTTCACTGTGAAACCAGAAAACCTGGAGAGCTTATTGGGGCCGCGGAAGTTTACAAAAGATCAGCTTGCTGGCGAAGACACGATTGGGTTGGTAAATGGCTTGGCCTGGACCAGTGTGGGCGGCGAGCTGCTACCCATTGAGGTCGCCGTTATGGAGGGCACTGGGAAAATCCAGCTCACGGGCTCCCTGGGCGATGTGATGAAAGAATCTGCGGGTGCGGCCATCACTTGTATCCGCACCCGGGCGGGAGCGCTGGGAATCTCCCCCAAGTTCTATGAGAAATGTGATATTCACATCCACGCGCCGGAAGGGGCTGTGCCCAAGGATGGTCCTTCTGCAGGCATTGCCATGGCAACAGCGATCACTTCGGCACTGTGCGGCATTCCTGTACGGCATGATGTGGCTATGACAGGGGAAATTACTTTACAGGGAAGGGTGCTTCCCATTGGCGGGCTGAAAGAAAAATCCATGGCCGCATACAAAAATGGCATCCATACGGTAATTATCCCTGCGGAAAATGTGCCGGATCTGGCCGAGGTGGACGCTGTTGTAAAAGAGCACATACAGTTCATCCCCGTCAAACGGGTGGACACCGTGCTGGAGACAGCCTTAACCCATATGCCGCGCCCTGTGACCCAAGAGCCTGTGGGGCTTCCCTCTGAGATGGCGGCGAAGCATCAAAAGGCTCCTGAGTTATATCAATAACCTTTGTGTAAGGAGAATACCGTGAATTTTCAAAAGGTGGAATTTGAACTGGCGGCCGGGCGAAAAGACCAGCTTCCCAGAGGGGAACTGCCAGAAATCGTGTTCTCCGGGAAATCCAATGTGGGGAAATCCTCCCTCATCAATAAATTGGTAAACCGGAAGGCGCTGGCCCGGGTCAGCGCCACTCCTGGAAAGACGGCCACCATCAACTTTTATAAGCTTCCAGAGTGCCGTTTAGTGGATCTTCCTGGCTATGGCTATGCCAGAGTATCCAAAAGCGAGCGGGACCGTTGGGCTTCTCTAGTAGAAGGGTACTTTGCCCAGGATAGGAACATCGCCCTGGTAATTCAGCTGGTGGATATGCGCCACAAGCCTACGGCGGACGATTTACAGATGGTGGATTTCTTGCTGCAGACCGGCCGCCCTTTTATAGTTGTCTGCACCAAAAGCGATAAGCTCAACCGAACAGAGACCGAGCAGCAGACAGGCTTGTTTGATGAGCTGTTCCGAAGCCAGGGCATTTCTTGGCTTCCCTTTTCGGCAGTAAAGGGTGTTGGCTTAGAGGATGTTAAGCAAGCTATAGAGAACGCTGTAGGCAGCGCTCAGAATATCGAAATGAAATGAGGGACTGGATGTGATTTCGCATTGCCTTGGCGTGAACAACGCCGGCCATTTGGAGATCAGCGGCTGCGATACCCTGCGTTTAGCGGAACAGTACGGCACGCCGCTGTATGTGATGAGCGAGGATGAGATTCGAGAGACTTGCCGCCGGTATGTGGCCTCCTTTGAAAGAAATTATGGCGGCCGCGGCAAGCCGATTTATGCCAGTAAAGCATTCAGCTGTAAGGAGATCTACCGGATCGTTCTCAGCGAGGGGCTGGATGTGGAAGTGGTGTCTGGAGGCGAGCTTTATACGGCTCTGCAGGCAGGCGTGCCGGGACGGCAAATCCATTTCCAGGGAAATAACAAGTCCATCGGCGAACTGACCATGGCCCTGGAAAACGGCGTGGGGGATATTGTGGTGGACAACCTCTCCGAGCTGGAACGGCTGGAAAGTCTGGCAGCGGAACGGGGCGTCACCGCGCCCATTTCCTTCCGCATCAAGCCGGGTATCGACGCCCACACCCATGAGTTCATCCGCACCGGTCAGGTGGATTCCAAATTCGGATTGGATTTGGCCAGCGGAGAGGCCATGGACGCACTGCGCCGAGCCAGTGAGTTGGAGCATGTGGTGGTAAAGGGCCTTCATTGTCACATTGGCTCCCAAATTCTGGAAAAAGCCCCCTTCGTCCATGCGGCGGAGGTTATGCTTCAGTTTTTTTCCCAAGTCCGTGAGGAGCTGGGAATGACCTTTGAACACCTGAACCTGGGCGGTGGATTTGGCATCCATTACACAGAGCGGGACGATGCCATCCCCTATGAGGAATACATGGAGGATGTCTCTGCCATGGTTCACGCCAAGTGCCGGGAGCTGGGGCTAGATTTGCCCTATATTTTCATTGAGCCAGGCCGTTCCATCGTGGGCGAAGCGGGCATCACTCTGTACACTGTGGGGAACATCAAGCACATCCCCGGTGTGCGGGACTATGTGGCCATTGACGGCGGCATGTTCGACAACCCCCGTTACGCTTTGTACCAGTCCGCCTATACATGCATCCTTGCCAATAAGGCAGGGGAGCCGGCGGATTACACTGCCACCATTGCCGGCAAATGCTGTGAAAGCGGCGACCTGATCCAAGAGCATACCCTGATTCAGAAGCCGGAGGAAGGGGATATCCTCGCCGTGCTTTCCACAGGGGCCTATAACTATTCCATGGCCTCCAATTACAACAGGAATTTAAAACCTGCCGTTGTGATGGTCTCCCACGGGAAGTCCCGCATTGTGGTCAAAGGAGAGACCTATGAAGATCTGGTTCGCAATGATGTGTAGTTTTCCTGTTTACTTTTCTGCTTTTCTATGCTACAATTCTAAAGCATAAAGCGCTAGGGAAAGGAAGTGCGGAAGTATGAATGGAAAGATTCAGGACAAGAATGTAGATTTTCTTTTTCAGGCCATCTTAGCCCTGGAGACGCCCGAGGAGTGCTATCGTTTTTTTGACGACCTTTGCACGGTGCCAGAACTGAAGGCCATGTCTCAGCGGCTGGCTGTGGCCCATATGCTCAGCCATAAGCGGGTTTATAGCGATATTGTGACAGAAACAGGAGCTTCTACCGCTACCATCAGCCGTGTGAACCGTTCGCTGAACTATGGGAGCGATGGGTATGAACTGGTATTCCAGCGCCTGGATAAAGAGGAGAAGCAAGCGTGAAAAGCTACTCCGTTTTCGCCCAGTATTATGACGAGCTCACGGAGAATGTGGAGTATTCCCGCCGTGCGGAATACCTTTTGGAGCTGATGCGCCGTTTGGGGCATCAGCCGGGTTTGACGTTGGATCTGGCCTGCGGCACGGGATCTCTCACGTTGGAGCTGTACCGCAGAGGCGTGGATATCTACGGTGTGGATGGCTCGGTGGAGATGCTCTCAGAGGCCCGCATGAAATGCGCAGAGGCTGGGGCGGATATCCTGTTTTTGTGTCAAAAGATGCAGTCCCTGGACCTATACGGCACGGTAAAGACGGCTGTTTGTACCTTGGACAGCTTGAATCACTTGAAAAACAGGGAAGAACTTCAGCAAGTGCTCTCCAGGGTATCTTTTTTCATGGACCCGGGGGGATATTTTCTCTTTGACATGAACACCCTGTATAAGCACCAAGTCCTGCTTGGGAATGAGACCTATGTCTATGAGATGGAGGATGTTTACTGTGTGTGGCAAAACCGCTGCCACACAGATGGCAGGGTGGACATCCAACTGGACTTTTTCCAGCCCCAGGGGTCTCTCTATACCCGCAGCACCGAGCGTTTTACCGAACGAGCCTACCCCGTGGAAGAGGTGCTGGCGATGCTCAAAAAAGCTGGGTTTGAAGAGGTCCAGGTCTTTGACGAGCTGACTTTCAATCCCCCGCGCAAGGACAGCCAGCGCCTGGTTTTCGCTGCCAAAAAGCAAGGAAGGAACGAATCTGTATAATGGATAAGATTTTACGAACGATCACTTCGGATGGAAGCCTGATGGCCTCTGCTATAGATTCCAGCCAGATTGTCTATACTGCGCAAAGAATTCACGGGCTTTCCAAAACAGCCTGTGCCGCTTTGGGGCGGCTTTTAACCGGCGCTTCTCTAATGGGGAACCTTCTGAAGACAGAGGGGGCCTCGCTGACCCTGAAGATTAACGGAGGGGGCCCCCTGGGCAACCTGGTGGCTATCTCCGATGCTCACGGCAATGTCCGTGGCTATGTGGACCACCCGGAGGTTGAATTGCCTTTGAAACCCCACGGCAAAATTGACGTGGGCGGCGGTGTGGGAAACCAGGGCCGCCTAGCCGTCATCCGGGATCTGGGAGAAAAAGAGCCTTATATCGGCCAGGTAGAGCTTATCAGCGGGGAGATTGCTGAGGACTTGACCAATTACTATGCCAGCAGTGAGCAGATCCCCACGGTATGCGCCTTGGGTGTCCTGGTGGACAAGGAGAGCGGGGAAGCCATGCTTTCCGGCGGCTTGCTGATCCAGGCCCTGCCGGGTGCGGACAACGCCGCACTGGACCGCCTGGAGCGGAATATCGCTAAGCTGGACTCTGTCACCACCATGCTGGCCAAAGGCTTGACGCCGGAGGAAATGTGCCGTGCTGCTCTTGAGGGCTTCGAGGTAGAGATTTTAGACCAGGCGCCCGTACACTATGTGTGTAACTGCAGCAAGGAGCGCTTCGCCCGTGGACTGCTCACCCTGGGCAGCCGGGAACTTTTAAGCCTGCACGGGGATGAGAGGGAAGAGGTGGAAACGGTCTGCCACTACTGCAACAAGAAGTATGTTTTCACCAAGGCAGAGATCGCCGAGCTGGCCCGCCAGGCAGCGCAAGCAGAGAAAAATAATTCTTGAAATTTTTTGGAAAACCGCTTGACAAATGAGAACAAATCGTGTAAGATATTAAACGTCGCTGATGAAGCGAAACAAAATGTGTGAAGGGCTTACGGGGGCATAGCTCAGCTGGTTAGAGCACCTGCCTTACAAGCAGGGGGTCACAGGTTCGAGTCCTGTTGTCCCCACCATACACACTGTTTGTAGGGTTGGATAAGTTTTTATCCCCCTTGCATATGGCCCGGTAGTTCAGCTGGTTAGAACGCTAGCCTGTCACGCTAGAGGTCGACG